>DASQAT010000005.1 GCA_035635555.1 Candidatus Dormiibacterota bacterium | reverse complement strand
ACGAGATCGGTCTCGGACGCCTGGTACACCTCGACAAGGAGAACTTCATCGGACGCGCCCCCCTCGTCGAAGAGAGCAAGAGCGGGCCGAAGCGCCGCCTGGTAGGGCTCGAGGTCGACTGGACCGAGGTCGAGAAGCGCTACGAGGAGTTCGGGCTGACGCCGTCGGTGCCGTCGACGGCATCGCGGACGGCGGTCCCGGTGTACGCCGGCAGCGTCCAGGCCGGCAAGGCGACCTCGACGACCTGGTCGCCGCTGCTCAAGAAGATGATCGCCCTGGCGAGCCTCGCCTCCGAGCACGCCGCGAAGGGGACCACGCTCGACATGGAGATGACGATCGAGGCGGTGCGCCAGAAGGTCGGCGTGAAGGTGGTGGACCTGCCGTTCTTCAATCCACCGAGGAAGACGGCGACTCCGGTCTAGTCACCCGCTCGATCGCCCGCTCGATGTCGACGATCGAGCACGGCTTCGCCATCAGCTGAATGCCGGTCTCCCGCAGGAACTGCTGCGTGTCCTGGGTGGTCCCGCTCCCCGACATGAACACGATGCGCTTCGCCAGCGGGGGCCGCTTCGCGAGCACGGCCCGGTAGATGTCCAGGCCGGTGCCGCGCGGCATGTTCATGTCGGAGATGATCATATCGAGCTCGTCGCGCGCGATCTTGAGCAGCGCCTCCGGCACGTCCGCCGCCGTGTTGACCCGGTGGCCGCGCGAGGTCAAAAGGTCGACCATGAAGTCCGAAACGCTCGGCTCGTCGTCGACGACCAGGATGCTCAGTCTCCGGCCCGCCCCCGTCTCTCCCCCGGCGGGCTTCACCGGCTCGCCGACGGGAGCCGCCACGGGGAAGTCCAGAATGAAGGTGGTGCCCCGCCCCGGCTCGCTCTCGAACCGGATGCCGCCGCCGTGCTCCTGCATGATGCCGTAGCACATCGACAGCCCCAGACCGGTCCCTTTCCCTTCCTTCTTCGTCGTGAAGAACGGCTCGAAGATGTGTCGCTGCGCGTCGGGGCCGATCCCGGGACCCGTGTCCGTGATGCGCGCCTCGATGCGCCCCTCCGCGGCCCGCGTCTGGATCCTGATCCGGCCGTCCTTCCCCCGCTCGCTCATCGCCTGCTCGGAGTTGTTGAGGAGGTTGATCAGCACTTGCTGGACCTGGTGGAAATCGAGCATGGTCATCGGCAGGGCCGGGGCGAGGGCGGTCTCGACCTCGATGTGGTTGACGCGGAAGTGATACGCCTTGAGCTCGAGCGTTTTCTCGATGATGCCGTTCAGACCGAGGTGGCGCTTCTCGGGCGGGTGCTTGCGCGCGAACGTCAGGAGGTTCTTCACGATCCGGGCCATCCTCTCGGCCTCCGTGGAGACGGTCTCGAGGCGTCTCGTCACGTCGGTCGGGAGCTCGCGCGTCAGGAGGAGCTGCACGTACCCCATGACGGCGGCCAGCGGGTTGTTGAGCTCGTGCGCGACTCCGGCCACCAATTCGCCGAGTGCTGACAGCTTCTCCGCCTGGATGAGCTGCTGCTTCGCCCCGTCGAGGCGCTGCCGGGCCTGGCGCAGCGCCTCGTCCTGAGTCCTGACGCGCAGCGCCAGTCTCGAGGCGTAGTGGACCGCAGCGCCGCCCCCCGCCCCGGCAAGCAGCGCCAGGAGGATGCCGATCGTCCAGAACCCCGCCCGGCCCGAGCGGAGCCGATCGATCACCACCGCTTCGCGCGGCGTGACCTGCACCGCCCACTGGACCCCCGCGAGGTTGAAGGCGGTCACGATCGTCGGCCGGTCGTGCGGCGGCCCGGGTGTCTGCGAGGGGCCGGGGAGGAGGGACTTCCCCGAGCCCAGCACGGTCTCGTCGTAGCGGTCGGTGACAGCCGGCAGGTTGAGGTTTGAGAGGAAGTCGGCCCCCCGGAACGTGCCGACGACCTCCCCCTCGAAGCGACCGTTGCGGTAGATCGGAACCGCCAGGATGAACCCTCGGGCGCCGTCGAGCAGCGGCATGGGCGGTGAGAAGACCGGCTGCCTCGACTCCATCGCCTGGACGACCGCCTCGTAGCCGACGGGACTGATGCGCGTGTCGGTCCCGACCAGCGCCTCGTTCGGACCCGGAGGATAGATGGAGCGGATGCGGTGCGAGGGGTCGAGGCGGGAGATGCGGAGGCAGACGGGGATCTGCTTCAGCGTCTGCGCGGCGAAAGCGTGGAACTCGGTGTCGGTGACCTCGTCGCTGTTCTCGAAGAAATTCGCCATCTGCTGCAGGGCGACGACGTGCTTCTCGAGCGTGCTCCTGAGCCGTGTTGAGAACTGGTAGGCGACGACCTGGGTCTCGTTCGTGAGGTCCTGCTCGCGGGCGGCGCGCTCGGACGAGGAGAGCCAGGCCACGGCGATCAGGCAACAGGAGGCCGTCACGAAGCCTGTCAGGAGATACGTGAGGCGACGGCGCACTCCCTTCCCTCCAACCGGATGAAAGATAGGGTCGGGGGGATCGGTCAGCAACCGAGTACCGGATTCGTAATCGGCTCCGCGGGCGCGTGCTAGCATCGCGCGATGCAGACCGTTCTGCTGCCCGCGGGCTGGGAGCGCCACATGGCTCCGGCGGCCACGCTTCTCGACGGTCTCGGGACGCCATGGGTCTGGTGGGGCGCGGCGGTCCTGCTTCTGTTCGCCGGCTGCCTCCTGCTTCTGTCGCGTCCACGCCTGTCCGTCTCCCTCGCCGTCGCGGGGGGGCTGGCGCTCGGGATCGCCTCGAACGGGCTGGTCGACGACGCCTACATCCAGTTCCGCTACGCGACGAACCTGGCGGACGGCCACGGGGCGGTGTTCAACCCGGGCGAGCGCGTCGAAGGTGTGAGCGGAGGGTCCTGGGTCGCGGCGCTCGCCCTGGCGCGCACCGTCACGGGCGCGGACACCGCGCGGGCGGGACGCCTGCTGTCGCTGGTCTTGGCGGCCGCTGCGATCCTCGCCGCCGCGTCGTGCGGCCGCATGCTCGCCGGCGCCCGGGGGGCCGCGACCGCGGCGCTTCTGTGGGCCTCGCTGCCGACGCCCGCCCTCTATGCCGCCACCGGCCTGGAGACGGCGGCATTCACCCTCGCCCTGTGGGGGATGGGGGGCGCGGTCCTGGGAAAGAGGCCGCGGGCGGCCGGCGCCTTCGCGGCGCTCGCCGCGACGCTTCGCCCTGAAGGGATCGTGCTCTTGGTCGGAGCGCTGCCGTTCTGGCGGCGACTCGGCCGCGCCGGGCGCGCCCTCCTCGCGAGCGGTCTCGCGGCGTCCGCGCTGGTCGCCGGCGCCCGCTACCTTTATTACGGGCTGCCGGTGCCACGCTCGGCCGTGGTCAAAGGGATCACGGCCGCCGCGGGGATCCCGGCCGGTCTTGCCTATCTCGAGCAGGTCGCCTTCGAGTGGTGGCCTCTCCTTTTGATCCTGCCGTGGATCGCCTACAACACCCGGCGGCTTCTGCCC
>DASQAT010000004.1 GCA_035635555.1 Candidatus Dormiibacterota bacterium | reverse complement strand
GCCCCCCTGTTCTCCGACGTCAGCGTCGCCACCGGCACCACCACCACGGTCGCCGTGCTCATGGCATCGCGCTACCTGACCAACCAGGTGCTGGAGTACAACAACGACGGCGTGCCCCGCACCCTCACCGCCATCAACACCAGCACCAACGTCCTGACCTTCACTCCGGCCCTGCCGGCCGCCTCGCAGGCGTTCAAGATCCTGGCGAACTGGGGAACCTCCACGAACACCACCGAAGACTTCCGCCTGACCACCGTCTCCCCCCTCATCGACGCCGGCACCAACACCCCGGCGCCCGGGGTGACGCTCTCCGCCCTCGACCTCGATGGCCAGCCGCGCGTGCAGGACGGCAACAGCGACGGCACCGCCACGGTCGACCTCGGCGCCTACGAGTTCATGGTGCCCGATTCGGATGGCGACGGAGTGCCCAACTCCCTGGATTGCGCCCCGTTCGTCTTCTCGATTCAGACCCCGCCGGGACCGGTCGGGCCGACGCTCAGGATCACGGGCACGGGCCCGGCGTCCATCACCTGGGGGAAGATCATGCAGGCGAACGTCTTCAATGTGTACCGCGGGACGCTGGGGAGCGTGCCCTTCGTCTGGAACCACACCTGCTTCGAGAGCGGATCCACCGACCGCTCCTCGCCGGATCAGGACAATCCGCCGCGCGGCTCGGCCTATTACTACCTGGTGGATGGTGTCAACTCGTGCGCCGAGGGATGTCTCGGCTCGACGGCGCCGCCCGGTGCCTGTGAAGTTCCGAACACCAGTCCCTGCGCCATCGTCCCGCTCGACAGTGACGGCGATACGGTCTTGAACGTCAACGACAACTGCCCGCTCGTGGCCAATCTCTCCCAGGCCGACCAGGACCGCGACGGCGTCGGCGACGCCTGTGACAACTGCCCGTCCTTCGCCAACCCCGACCAGGCCGACGCCAACGCCGACGGCGTTGGTGACCTGTGCCAGGACAGCGATCATGATGGCTACCCGTTCTTCAACGACTGCAACGACCAGAACCCGTCGATCCACCCGGGAGCAGTCGAGGTGTGCAACGGCGTCGACGACGACTGCAACACCCTGGTCGACGAAAACCTCGGCACCACCACGTGCGGCGTCGGCGCCTGCCAGCGCACCGTCAACAACTGCGTCGCCGGCGTCCCCCAGACCTGCACCCCCGGCACTCCGACGGCCGAGGTCTGCAACAACATCGACGACAACTGCGACGGCACGGTCGACAACAACCTCGGCACCACCACGTGCGGTGTCGGCGCCTGCCAGCGCACCGTCAACAACTGCGTCGCCGGCGTCCCCCAGACCTGCACCCCCGGCTCCCCCACGGCCGAGGTCTGCAACAACATCGACGACAACTGCGACGGCACGATCGACAACAACCTCGGCACCATCACGTGCGGCGTCGGCGCCTGCCAGCGCAGCGCCCCGGCCTGCGTCAACGGCTCCCCCGGGACCTGCACCCCGGGGACTCCCACGACCGAGACCTGCAACGGCATCGACGACAACTGCGACGGCCTGGTCGACAACGGCTTCCCCGACACCGACGGCGACGGGCTGGCCAACTGCATCGACCCCGACGACGACAACGACCTGGTGCCGGACGTCTCCGACTGCGCGCCCCTGGTCAACAGCGTCAGCGCCATTCCGGGGGAGGTCGGCCCGACGCTGACGCAGATCCTGGGAGGGGCGCCCGGAGCGTTCCGCTTCACCCCCATCGTCCAGGCCAACGTCCACAACCTCTACCGTGGCACCACGAGCATCCATTTCTCGTTCGGCAGCGGACCTCTGTGCCAGAGTCCCGAGGTGACCGCCGCGACCTTCACCGACGCCGCCAATCCCCCGCTCAACTCGATCTTCTACTACCTGGTCACCGGGACCAACCACTGCGGCGAGGGGATCGCCGGGACCGGCTCCTCCGGACAGGTGATCCCCCTGCCGTCACCGTGCCTGCCGCAGAACGCCGACACCGACGGCGACACGGTCCATGACATCGACGACAACTGCCCGCGCCTCGCCAACCCGGGCCAGGCCGACCGCGACCACGACGGCCGCGGCGACGCCTGCGACAACTGCCCCGACGCCCCCAACCCCGGCCAGGAAGACACCGACGGCAACGGCACAGGCGACGCCTGCGGGCCGTAGAAGCGGCCCGGCCCGACACCTGTGATAAGTTATCTTTTATGCTCGACGTGGTCGGCATCCAATCGACGCTCAAGTCGCTCGAACTCGACGCCTGGCTTCTGTACGACTTCCATGGGCTCAACCCGATCGCGCGGCGGGTGATTGGCCTGGGGGACGACCGCTTCGCGACCCGCCGCTGGTTCGGCCTCGTCCCCGCCTCCGGCGATCCGGTCTTCCTGCACCACGCCATCGAGGCGCACCTGTTTGCCGACTTGCCGGGCCGCAGGGTGCCGTTCGTCGGCTACCGCGAGCTCCAGGAGAAGCTGCGCGAGGCGCTGCGCGGCGTGCGGCGCGTCGCCATGGAGTACGTTCCCGGGGGCGCCATTCCCTATGTTTCACGGGTCGACGCCGGAACCGTGGAGATGGTGCGCGCCGCGGGCGCCCAGGTCGTGAGCAGCGCCGACCTGGTTCAGGTCTTCGAGGCGCGCTGGTCGGGAGAGGCGCTCGAGTCGCACCGCCGTGCGGCGCATGGTCTCAAGGAAGTCCTGCAGACCACGTTCGATCACGTGACGCGCGCGGTGCGGTCGAAAGAGTCCATCACCGAATACTCGGTGCAGCGGTTCATGGGCGAGCAGTTCCGGGCCCGCCGGCTGGTCTACGATCCGCCCATCGTTGCGGTCAACTCGCACAGCGGCAACCCGCATTACGAGCCGCGGGCGGAGGGGAGCGCGCCCATCAAGAAGAACGACCTGCTGCTTCTCGACCTCTGGTGCCGGGAGGAGCCGCACGGCTCGATCTGGGCGGACATCACCTGGATGGCCTACCTCGGCAAGGAGGTGCCGCCCCGCTACCGTGAGATCTGGGACATCGTGGCCGGCGCGCGCGACGCCGCCGTCTCATTCCTCAAGGAAGGGGCGTCCCTCGGGAAGAGGATCCGCGGCGCGGACGTGGACGAGGTGGCGCGAAACCACGTGCGTGAGCGCGGCTACGCCGAGCGCTTCATCCACCGCACCGGCCACAGCATCGGGCTGGAGGTGCACGGCAACGGCTGCAACATCGACGGCTTGGAGACGATCGACGATCGCCAGCTCATACCGCGCACCGGCTTCTCGATCGAGCCGGGTATCTATCTCGAGGACTTCGGTGTGCGCAGCGAGATCGATGTCTACATGGACGAGCGCGGCGTCGAGGTCACCACCGCCGTGCAGGATCGAATCATTCCACTTCTCGCCTGATCCCGCGTTTGGCGGCTCACGATCCGGCTAGCGCGACGAAGGGCCGCGTCCCTTGAACCCTCGGTACCCCTGCTCCATCCGCGACAGCATGCGCGCGAACGACTCGATGCTTGGGTAGTCGTGCACCATCTGCTCGATCAGCTCGGGGCCCCAGCGCGGGTGCTTGCGGTACGTCAGCTCGAACAGGATCTCGCCGTCCGACATCTCGGGCCGGCTCCTGCGCAGGATGACAAAGTCGCGCCTGAGGAGCCTCTCCTGAAAGAAGTCGCTCCTGATCATGCGCCGGTAGGACCACAGGGCCAGGAGCGCCGCCGCAGTCGCAAGGAAGACGGCGCGCGAGGCACGCAGGATCAGGACCAGACCCGACAGCAGGAGGATCCACTTGAGTCCATCGAGGATCGGATCGAACAGGGAGTTCCGCGCGAGGGCAGGGCGGTCGAAATAACGCAACCTCCTGAAGTGCGCCGCGGCGAGCATGGCGAAGAGGCCGGAAAGGAGCAGCGTGAAGCCGGGAACGAGACTCACCGCGGCAGGCTAGCACGGGGCTGCGCCTCGCCCAAGACCTGCCGGGCGCAGGCGTGTCCCGAGATCACCGCCCCCTCGATGGTCGCGGGGAGGCCGGTCGCGGTCCAGTCGCCGGCCAGGTGGAATCCGGCGACGGGAGTGCGCCAGGGGGGGCGCAGGGCGAGGCCGCCGCGCAGAGGCGCCATCGCCGCCCGCTTCTCCTTGAGCACGAGCGAATGGCGCAGGACCGCCCGGCGCGAGGCGGGCACGAAGCGATGCAGGTCCTGGAGCGCCTTCCGCACCAGAGTCTCGCGCGACGCTTCGACGAACGAGCGGGCCGCGCTGCACACCATCGTGACTCCGTGCCCTGCCGGGCTCCGGCCGGCGAAAGCGCGGCGATTGAACAGCCACTGCCACTCCCCTCCGATGAGACCGGCGAACGGCAGATCGGTGATCTCGCTCCCGAACCACAGGTAGACGGAGACGATCGGCGAGGTCTCGAGGCGGGAGCAGCCCGCGAAGAACGGGTCGGAGGCGATCTCGGAGGGCAGCATCTCCAGCAGGTCGTCCGGCGGCACGGCCGCGATCACCTGGGCTCCGGCGACTCGTCCGCCGTCGGCCAGCAGAACTCCGCTCGCGCGGCCGCCCTCGAACAGCACCTGCCTGACCTGGGCGCGCAGTCGGATCTCCGAGCCGCGGGCGCGCAGGAAATGAGCCGCGGGCTCGGTATAGAGATCGCTCAGGCCGACGCGGGGCACACCGAGCCGCGAGCCCGCCGCCCCACCCATGAACATCTCCCGCAGGACGGGCAGGAGCATGGCGGCCGAGGCGCGGTCGGGGTCCTCGTTCAGCGCGGCGATCGCCAGGGGTCGCCAGAGACGCTCGCCGGCGGCGGTCCCCTGCCCGAGCGAGGCCAGCCAGGACGTGACACTCCGATCGTCGAGCGCGTCCGCGGAGGCGCGCCCCTCGGCGCGCGTCCGGCGGCGCACCTCCCGCGCCACCCGCAGGAGTCCCCATCTTCCCCGAAACGGGAGACCGGGGTATCGCAGCAGCCCCCACAGGACGCTCCAGGAGAAGACCGGCAGGGCCGGCAGAGAGAAGGCCGACGCGCGCCCTCCGGGGTCGAGGAACGGAACGTGTAGCCGCGGCTGCAGGTAGAGACGGTCGAGAGAACCCAGGCGACCCAGGAAGCGGAGGGTCTCGCGGTAGCACCCCATGAACAGGTGCTGGCCGTTGTCGACCACGCTGCCGGTCTCCGGGTCGACGAAGGATCGGGCCCGCCCCCCGAGGTGCGGTCGGGCTTCGAGGACAAGGACCCGGGCACCCTCGTCGGCCAGGAGCGTGGCCGCGGCCAGACCCGCGAACCCGCCCCCGACCACGATCGCGTCGGGAATCCTCCCGAGACCGGCTTGCATGACCGGATTAACTTCCGACTTCGCCCAGCGCCCAGGCGCGCAGGGCGACACCGAGTTGCTGTAGGCGCGGCACGGTGATGCGCCGCTCGAACACCCGGAAATCCCGACTCTCGATACGTCTGAGGAGCTTCAGGTAGATGGCCCGCATCACCTCCGCGGCGACGAGACGGGGGCGATCGGGCTCCGGCAGGAGGCGGGCCGCGCTGTCAAAGTGGCGGTGGGCCCTTTCCGCCTGGCGCCGCATGAGATCGAGATAGCCCGGAGTGCGCTCCCCGCGCAGAAGCTCCGCCTCGCTGTAACCGCATCCGGTGATTTCGTCCAAGGGCAGGTAGATGCGACCGCGCGCGGCGTCGGTCTTGAGGTCCCGGAGGATGTTCGTGAGCTGCAGGGCGATCCCGAGATCGATGGCGTAGGCCCGGCTCCGGCCGTCGCCGCAGCCGAAGATCGGCAGGCAGACCAGACCCACGGCCGAGGCCACCCGGAGGCAATAGACCCGCAGCTCCTCGAAGTCCCGGTAGCGTGTCTTCCTGAGGTCCATCGCCACACCTTCGAGGAGGTCCTGAAGCGGCTCCCTGGGGATTCCGAAGCGTCGGATCGCCGCCTGGAGGTCCCGCGTCACCGCGAGCATCGGCGAGCCGCCGTAGCAGCGGGAGACCTCCTCGCGGTACATCTCGAGCCCTTGTTCCGCGCCGTCCGCATCGAGCGGCCCCTCGTCCGTCAGGTCGTCGATCGCCCGGCAGAAGGCATAGACCGCCTCGATGCCGCGCTTCTTCTCCCTGGGGAGGAGGCCGAAGGAGTAACGGAAGGACGACCCGGAGGAGGCGCGGCCACGGCCCGCGGGTCGCAGCGGAGGGCCAGGCCGCGTCCCGCCGCGGCTCGCCGGCATCCCGCGTCTCATCGACTCCACGTCAGGGCCCTCCCCAGGATGACGAGAGCGTCCGCCGGACCGAGCCTCGGCCGGGCGGACAGCACGTCGTGGCCGGACGCCTCGATACGATCCAGGATCCGCTGGCCGCCCAGCCAGATCAGCCGGAGCTCCCAGCGGAACCGACCGCGCACGGCGTCGCACAGGGAACGTCCGGCGGCGAACAGCGCGCGCGTGCGCGCCACCCTGTCGCGCATGAGGGCGCGGAACGCTTCTGTGGCCCGGCCGGACTGCAGATCGGATTCGGTGACCCCGAACCGCCTCAGCGCGTCCTCGGGCAGGTAGACCCGGCCCCGCCGCAGATCGATCGTCACGTCCTGCCAGTGATTGGCGAGCTGCAGCGCGGTGCAGAGGGCGTCGGACTGCGGCGTCAGCGTCTCCTGCGTGTAACCGAACAGACGAAGAAGCAGTCGGCCCACGGGGTTCGCCGACAGGCGGCAATAGTCCAGGAGCGCCGTCTCGTCGGTGTACCGTGTCTGCGTCACGTCCATCCGGAAGGCGGCGAGGAGATCGACAAAGGGCTGGCGCGGGAGGTCGTGGGTCGAGACCGCCTGACGCAGGGCGACGAACACCGGATGGATCGCCTCGCCGCGGAAACAGTCATCGAGCATCCTGCGCCATTCGTCGAGACGTTCGAGCCTGCGTCCTTCGTGCGCCTCCTCGTCCGCGAAATCGTCCGCGATGCGCGCGAAAGCGTAGATCGCCTGAACGGCGGGGCGCAGACGCGCCGGCACGATCCGCGAGGCGACCGGAAAATTCTCGTAGTGAGCGCGCGCCAGCCGGGCGCAGAACAGATTCGCGGCGCGCAGGTCGTGCGCGGTGCTGAGCGCATCCGGCCCGGTGAACGCCTCGGTCCCGGCCGACAAGCGGGGCATGGGGGGGCGGATGATATCACCGTTGCGGGGGAGCACGACGCGGCCCGCGACCGGGCCCGCCGATTGGTCTATACTCTTGGCTCTCCACGCGCGAGGTGATGTCATGTCCTTGGAACGGAAGCTCTTCATCGACGGCCAATGGCGCGGCACCGGCAGGACCCAGCCCGTCGCGAGTCCCTACGACGGTCACGAAGTCGCGAGGGTCCATCTCGGCGGCGAACAGGACATGGAGGACGCCACCCAGGCGGCAGTCCGGGCGTTCAGGCAGACGAGCACCCTGTCGCGGGGCGACAGGTCCGACATCCTGCGCAAGATCGCCGAGGGCGTGGCGAAGCGCAGGGACGAGATCGCCTCGACCATGACCGAGGAGATGGGCAAGCCGATCCAGTATGCCCGCGCTGAAGTGGCCCGCTGCGTCACCACCTTCACCCTCGCCGCCGAGGAGGCGAAGCGCTGGACGGGCGAGATGGTTCCCGTCGACATCGAGGCCCACACAAAGGGATATTTCGCCATGACGGTCATGGTGCCCGTGGGCCCGATCGCGGCGATCTCGCCGTTCAACTTTCCTCTGAACCTGGTGGCCCACAAGCTCGCCCCCTGCCTTGCCGTGGGCAGCAGCATGGTCCTCAAGCCGGCCCGACAGACTCCGCTCGAGGCGCTGACGCTGGCTGAGATCGTCCACGAGTCGGGCGCCCCGCCGGGAAGTTTCAACGTCGTGAACTGCGAGCCGGCGGTGGGCGAGCGCCTGGCGACGGACGATCGCTTTCCCTTCCTGACGTTCACCGGCAGCGTCGGCGTCGGCTGGCGCCTGAAGCAGAAGGCGTGGAAGAAGAGGGTGACGCTGGAGCTCGGCGGCAACGCCGCCTGCATCGTGCACTCAGACGCGGACCTCGATTACGCGGTCTCGAAGTGCCTCTCCGGCGGCTTTGCCCAGTCGGGCCAGTCGTGCATTTCTGTGCAGCGGGTCCTCGTGCACGAGCCGGTCTACGCAGCCTTCGAGAAGAAGTTCCTGGACGGCGTCGCGAAGATGAAGGTCGGCGACCCGAAGGATCCGGCCACTGTGGTCGGGCCCGTCATCGACGCCGCCAGCGCCGATCGAATCCTGTCCTGGATCTCGGAGGCCAAGGCGGCCGGCGCGCGCGTCCTGCACGGCGGCGGCAAGCAGGGAAACGTGGTCGCACCGACGGTCGTCGCCGACGCGGAGAAGGCTCTCAAGATCTCCTGCCAGGAGGTGTTCGGTCCCCTGGTGACGCTGGCGCGTTACCGCGACTTCGAGGAGGCGGTGGCGGCGGCCGACGACTCCAGCTACGGCCTGCAGGCCGGAATCTTCACGCACGATCTCAGGCTCGTCCGCCTGGCCGTGCGGGGGCTGCACGTGGGCGGCATCATGGTGAACGAGGTGCCGACCATGCGCGTGGACAACATGCCCTACGGCGGGACGCGCGACTCGGGCATCGGCAGAGAGGGCCCGCGCTACGCCATGCAGGAGATGTCCGAGCCGCGTCTCGTGATGTTCAACCTCGAGCACTGAGGGCGCCTATCGGCAACCTCGCCGCAACACGGCGCAGGATAGGCGTTCCCCGCACCGCTTACACGATCGTCACAGGTCTCCCAGCGGGCCGGGCCCCCCCGGGCCCGCTTTTTGCCGGGAACCTCCGGTGAGGGACGTCAGTAGAATCGTTCGGGATCGGCGGAGGATGGATGGCCGAGGAGCCCACGGACGTCGATCTCATCCGTGATGTCCTGGCGGGCCGGGTCGAACGGTTCGAAGTCCTGGTTCGCCGCTACCAGCGTCTGGTGGCGACCGCCGCCCTGCGGATGGGCACTCCCCGAGACGAGGTCGAAGACGTGACCAGCGAGGTGTTCTACAAGGTGTACAAGAGCCTGGGCCGCTACCGTCCGGAGCACGCCCTGTCCACCTGGCTGTACCGGATCGCGATCAACGCCGCGCTCGACAGGAAGAGGAGCACGCGCCACGAGAGCCGCATGGAGGAGCTGTCCCCTTCGCTTGCGGACGGCCGTCCCTCCCTGGAAAGCCAGGCGACCGACCTGGAGCGCTCCCGACTGCTGCAGGAGGCGCTCGAGAGGATTCCTGGCCACTATCGCTCCCCGCTCGTCCTGGCCCACCTCGAGGGGATGCCCCTCGAGGAGATCGCCCGCGTCCTCGATCTCCCGGAGGGAACCGTCAAGTCAAGACTGTTCCGGGCGCGCGCCATGCTGAAGGACATCATCCGACGCCACTACCCGATGCTCGCCCCGCCCGGAGCCATGGAGAGCGCGACATGAAGCGCGCGGGCGGCGATCCGGGCGGCCTCTGGACCGCGGAGGTGCTCCGGCCCCTGGGCCGGCAGACGGTGGAGTGCGACGTCGCGCCCCGGGTCATGGCCAGGATCGCCGCCGAGATGGACAGGCTGCGGCCCCTCACGGCGTCGCCGCGCGTCTCCCGTCTCGCCTGGGCCTCGTCGCTCCTGCTCGCCTGCGCCGCGCTCGCCTTCCTGGGATCGACGCTCTTCGTGCTGGTCCGGGGTGGCGACGAAGGGGTGCGCGAGATCGTCGGTCTCGGGCTTTCGGGCTGGCACGTCCTCATGGTGTTCGGTCGCGTGGCAGCCGATCTCGGGGCGAGGGCCCTGGCCCTTGTCCTGCCGATCCTGCGCGCCGGCCGGGCCCTTCTCGAGGTCGCCGCCCCGCTTCTTCGCGGAGCCGGTCTGCTGGCGGCCGCCGGCGGCGTCTTTTCGATCCTGTTCAGCACCTACGTCTTCGCCAGCGCCCGCAAGACGGCGCCTCGAGTGGACCTCCAGGGAGGAATCCGATGAACCAGCGCGTCCTGCCACGCGTCCTCGTGCCCCTCATCGCGGCGGTCCTGTGCCTCGGTATCGCTCCGGTGGCCGCGGGGCAGGCGCGAGACTCCGAGAGCGCCGTGGAGCCCGGCGCAACCGCCACGCCCGCCGAGCGGGACGGCGGGCACCTGTTGCGACGGCACCACGTGCGGGTCGGCGAGGGATCGCCGACCGTCACCATCTCCGACGAAGCGTACGTGCCGAAGGGAGAGGTCCATCACGACGACATCGTCTGCCTGCTGGGGAAGGTGCGCGTCGAGGGGGAAGTCACCGGCGACGTCGTGGTGATCCTGGGGAGCGTCGAGATCAGCGGCAGCGTGCGCGGAGATGTCATCGCGGTCATGTCCCCGACGCACATCCATGAGAACGCCGTGATCGAGGGGGATCTCGTGAGCATCGGCGGCCCGCTCGATCGGTCCCCGTCCAGCAGCGTGGGCGGACAGGAGGTCAAGCTCAACTTCCTCGATTTCGTGCCGTTCCTGCGGGGCGGCTGGGCCGGTCTGTGGAAGCTCCTCTTTCTCCTCAAGCTCGCGAAGCTGGCTGGACTGTTCCTGATGCTCCTCCTGGTCACGGCGCTGGTGCCACGCCGAATCTCGATCATTGCGGCGTCGTTCCCGGACCGCTGGGGGATGTCCATCCTGACCGGTCTGATCGCCTACTGCGCCACGATGGTCCTGTGCGTCATCCTGGCGGTCACGCTCATCGGCATTCCGCTCGCCATCGCCCTGTGGTTCGCCGCGAAGGTGGTCAAGTGGATCGGTCTCGCCTCGATCCTGTTCCTGATCGGCCACACGCTCGGCCGCAATGTCCTGAAGCGCGAGTTGTCGCACCTGGCGGCCGTGCTCGGTGGATTCGCCGTGTACGCGGTCATTTCTCTGGTGCCGTTCTTCGGCGGGGTGTTCGCCATGGTCATGAGCGTCCTGGCGCTCGGCATCGCCCTCCTGACGCGCTTCGGTTCGGAGGAAGGCTGGAAGAAGCCCGGCGCCCTGCCGGCGCCCGGTGTTGCCCCGCCGCCGGCTTCGCCTGCCGGCGCGCCGCCGGTCTACACCCCGGCGCCGGGGGCCGGGGCCTGACGGGCCGCCGGCTCAGAACTCCGCGGAAAGGCTGAACACCGGCAGGAACGGACTCTGGTAGTAGGTCGTCCGATAGAACTGCCCCGTGGACGGGTCGTACGTCAGGTCGACGCTCCGGACGTTGGCGCGGTTGGAAACGTTCAGGAGATCGAGGCGGACGTCGAGCAGCCCCCACGCCGCCTGGATTGCGCGTCCCAGGCGAAGGTCCAGCCGGCCGTAGGCCGGCAGACGCGCACCGTTCAGGTCCCCCAGGAGAGTCCCGAAGTCGATGCCGTTGGTCCACGCTCGCTGCGGGGTGTACGGCAGGCCGCTGGCGTACCGGGCGATCGCCCCCGCCTCCCAGCCTTTCCCGAGTCGCCTGCTGAAGGACAGCCCCAGGTTGTGTCTCTGGTCGGTATTCCGCGGAGACTCGATCCCGTCTTTCGTCTGTGTGGCCCTGAGCCAGGCGTAGCTCGCCTCCCAGCTCCAGGCCGGCGCGACCTGATGCTGGACGGTGATCTCGGCTCCGCGGACCGTGCCACGGTCGAACTGCGCCACTCGCTCCTGCAGCTCGATGTAACGGTTCAGCGCTTCTCCGATGGGACGGGACAGGTTCTTGCGATATCCTTCGACGACGATCCGCGTGCCCGCTCTCGTGGCGACCTCGAACCCGGCGATGACGTGATCCGCGGTCTGCATGCGCAGCGGCTCGCCGGCCGCCAGGAACATCTGCTCCTGGCGCGGATACTGCTCGAAGCGCCCGGCCGCGCAGCGCGCCGTGAATCCGGTCGAGGGGCGGATCTCCAGGCTGAAGCGCGGGCTCAGTGCGGTCTCGCCGGTCGGGGACGATCGGTCGACGCGCCCTCCGTAGCGGAGCGTCAGGGTATCGGCGGGACGCCAGGTGTCTTCGATGAAGGCCGAGACGACCTCGCCGCGGGCGGCGAGATCGCTCGGCAGCAGAGTGTCGCCGTCCGACACCGTGCCGGCCATTCCGCCCGCGATCCGCTCCAGAGCCAGCCCGCCGTTCAGCCTGTGCCGGCCGTCCAGGTCGCGCAGCATAGAGACACGCAGATCCTGCCGCCGCTGGTCCTGGTCGAAGGACATTCCGCCCGTCACCCCCGAGGTGACCGCGAGGCCGGAATCCGACGCCTGGAGCCGCAGCAGTGTCGCCGGATCGAGCGGCAGATCGAGCCTGGCGCGCAGTCCCCGGTTTTCGCTCGACATGGCCGCGCGGGCGGAGTATCCCAGGTCCGCCTCGTAGGTGTTGCCCGCCTCCAGGAGCGCCATCTCGAGCCGCGCGCCCGCGGCGAGCGGCAGGCGGAGGAGCCCGAACAGATCGTGGAAGCGGACTCCGTCCGTGGCGTCCCCCGCCACGTGTCCGTCGTACAGGCCGAGGTTGCTGTAGCGTCCCGAAACGGCGTACGAGCCCTCCCCCGCCGGCCCGAGGAACGCCGCGTGCGCCAGCATCGATCCCACCCCGGCCGTTCCGGTCGTTCTCCCGGGCGGCGTCACGCGCGTCGACACGTCGATGATGCCGGCCAGCGCGTCGCCGTATTCCGCCGAGAAGCCGCCGGTCGTCACCGTGAGCGAGTCGACCAGGTCGCCGTTTATCGTCCCGGCGCTGCCGGCGCCGCCGCCGAAGTGGTAGGCGTAAGGCAGCGGCTGGCCGTCGAGGAGGACGGTGGTCTCCGCCGCCTCGCCGCCGCGCACCCGCATCTCGGACTGGAAGTCGTTCCCGGGGGTGATCCCGGCCGTCCCCGCCAGGGCCCGGAATGGATCCCCGAGCGCCGCGGGCCGGAGGCCGAGGGCGTCGCGTCCGAAGACCCGCCGCGACAGCCCGGGGCCTTCCTCGACCGTCGAGCCTCGCACCGTGATCCGCTCCGACAGGGAGGCCTCCAGATCGACATCGACCCGCACCTCGGGGCCGGCGACGACCCGGACTCCCGTGACGACCCGTCCCTCGTACGCCTCCCCCTCGAAGCCCAGCAGGTAGACACCGGCCGGAACGTCCTCGAACCGGTAGGTGCCGGACGAGTCCGTCTGAGTCGTTCGGGCGGGTTGCGGGTTCGATCCTGCGCTGTCCGGTGCAGCCGACAGCGACGCCGGCAGGGCGGTGGGCCAGGGGCGTCCGCTCTCCGGTTCGAGCCGGACGCGCGCGGCGGCGATCGGCGCGTGACCGGTCCGCTCGCGGACCCTCCCGCCCAGGGTGCCGCGCGACTCGTCGGCGAGGGCGCGCGCCGTCAAGGGCTGGAGCAGGACGAGGAGCAGGCCGGCGATTCCTCTCGCACCGACCCATGTCCTCGCGGACTGCGCGCGTCGGCCTGCAGCGGCCACCCCGGGTCCCCTCCCCGCTCCCGGACCCGCGCCGGACGCGGTGCGGGAGACGACCCGAATATAGGTCTCGCGCGGGAGCCGTTCACCCGTTCCACGGACGTGGGCGCGAAGGCGACGACGGCATGCGCGCCACGATTACGACCGGGCAGGGAACGGGATCACGATCCCGTGATCGAGGGAGCGGACGGTGGAGAGACGGGCGCGGGTGCGCCTGCGCGAATCAGACGAGCCGGACGTACTCGAATGTGAGCGGCTTGCCGTCGATCCCCTTGGTCGGTGCGGCGATCCAGTTGGCCATGCGGCCCGGCTCGTGGACCGTCTGCATCAGGCTCTTCACGTACGTCCTGTCCGCCTCGGAGGGGAGCCAGTCGTCCTGCCGGCGCTCGAACTCCTGCCGCGTGACCGGCTCCCCCTCGGGCGAGAAGCACAGATCGGCGTAGATCCCGATGCGCCGGTTGAAGCGGCGGGACGGCAGCGCCAGCCTGAGGTCGATGCCGTGCTCGGCGATCGTCTTGTTCCACATGTCGAGGCCGCGCTGATTGTCGTCGATGTAGGCGTCGCGCAGGATCTCGTTCATGGCGTTGCGCAGCGGGACGTCGTTGTCCCGCAGGCGGCCGTTCTCGGGGACCGCCATGGGGTACGTCCCTTCGAGCGCCACGTGGTCTTCGTGCTTCTTCTCGTTGGCCCGACCCTTGAGACCGCAGGCGAAGTACTCCGCCGCGTTCGAGGAGATCTCGCCGCCGAACAGATCCAGCGACACGGAATACCAGGAGTTGATGTACTTCTGCAGCGTCGGGAGGTCGATCCCGCCCTCCCGGCGGGCGTCGCCGTCCCGGGCCGCCCTGGTCAGCTCGCACGAGCGCTGCACGATCCGCCGGATGCCGGTCTCGCCGACGAACATGTGGTGCGCTTCCTCGGTCAGCATGAAGCGCGTGGTGCGGGCCAGGGGGTCGAGACCGCTCTCCGCCAGGGCCAGGAGCTGGTACTTCCCGTCGCGGTCGGTGAACATCGTGAACATGTAGAAGGAGAGCCAGTCGTCGATCGGAGCGTTGAAGGCGCCGAGGATGCGGGGACGATCCGGATCGCCCGAGCGGCGCGCCAGGAGCGCCTCCGCCTCCTCCCGGCCGTCGCGGCCGAAGTAGCGGTGCAGGAGGTACACCATCGCCCAGAGGTGTCTCCCCTCCTCGACGTTCACCTGGAACAGGTTGCGCAGGTCGTACAGGCTCGGGGCGGTCGCCCCCAGCCGGCGCTGCTGCTCGACCGAGGCGGGCTCCGTGTCCCCCTGCGTCACGATCAGACGGCGCAGCAGGTTGCGATACTCCCCGGGGACCTCCTGCCAGACCGGCTGCCCCATGAGATCCCCGAAACCGATCCTTCTGTCGGGCTCGGGCGCGGCCAGGAAGATCCCCCAGCGGTACTCCGGCATCCTGACGAAGTCGAAGTTGGCCCAGCCGGCCGAGTCGACCGAGATGGCGGTCCGGAGGTAGACGTCGGCGGCCTGGAAGCTCTCGGGGCCCATCTGTCTCCACCACTCGAGGAACGACGGCTGCCAGTGCTCCAGCGCCCGCAGCAGCTTCTTGTCGTCCGCCAGATCGACATTGTTCGGGATCGTCTCGTGGAGCTGCACGCTACGTCCTCCTCCAGTCGAAGACGGGGCGCGAAGGCTTCCCGTAGCACTTCAGGGCGCCGTGATCGCCGGTGGCGTTCGGTCGCTGGAAGATCCAGTTCTGCCAGGCGGAGAGACGGCCGAAGATCTTGGTGGGCATCGCCTCCATGCCGGGGAAGCGCAGCGACGCTTCCATCCCGGTCAGGGCATCGGGGGACAGCGACGTGCGCTCCTCGATCGCCACGCGCACCTCGTCGGGATAGTCGATGTCGTCGGCGGCGACGGTCACGATCCCCGTCTCGGCGGCGGCGCGCGCATCGAACCGCGGGGGCGCGCCCGACTCGGTGGCGTCCAGGAACTGACGCAGCGCCTCGGCTCGGTGCGGCAGGCGCGTCTCGAGCCGCGTCGGGCCGTGCCCCATCGGCAGCGCGCCGAAGTTGAGCGGCGACAGGCCGAGGGTGACAGGTTTCGTCGCGTCGTCGAGGGCATAGGACCGGTCGGACGCCAGGAGAATCTCGAGGACGGACCCCACGAAGCAGGACCCCGGCTCGACGAGCGCGAACAGGCTCCGGGCGGTCACGTCGAGACGCCGCAGCGTCCGTCCCGCGTGCAGGAGGATCTCGCGCGCGAACCAGTCCGAGCCGGCGAGGCGCGCCAGCGTCGTGTCGTGGGCCGTCACGCGGTCCGCATCTCCTTCCGACGAGAACAGCCACAGTCCGATCTCTTCCTCGTTGAAGCGCATCCTGCAGACGGCGTCGTCCAGCTCGCGGAACAGGCGCAGCATCCAGGCGTCGCTCCCCTGCCGGCGGAGCTCCCCGGCGTCGGCGGGGGGCGGCCCATCCGGCCCCCGCAGGCGGAACGATGCCGTGCGTTCCTTCCGGTCGATCGAGACCTGCAGGTGCGTGTAGGCGATCCCATCCGCCGCGGGCCGGCAGACCAGCGGCGCCAGCGCGACTCCGGGCCCGTCCCTTCGCGGCGAGCCCGACGCGAGACGCGACAGGCGCCCCTGCACCAGCTCCTCGAACCGGCTCTTCGGAGCGATGCCGTCGACCAGATGCCAGTCGACGGCGCGCTGCCCCTTGATCCCCTCCGCCGTCGTGCAGAATATGTCGGCGTGATCGCGGCGGACCCTTCTCTTGTCCACCAGCCGTGTCAGACCGCCCGTGCCCGGCAGGACGCCGAGCAGCGGCACCTCGGGAAGGCTCACGGCCGAGTTGCCGTCGTCGACCAGGAGGATCTCGTCGCAGGCGAGCGCCAGCTCGTAGCCGCCCCCGGCTGTGACGCCGCTGCAGGCGGCAAGGTACACCTGTCCCGAGCGGGCGCAGGCCTCTTCGATCGCGAGACGCGTTTCATTGGTGAACTTGCAGAAGTTCACCTTGAAGGCGTGCGACGAGGCCGCCAGCATGTGGATGTTCGCCCCCGCCGAAAACACCCGGTCCTTTCCCGACACGATCGCCACGGCCCGGACCTCGGGGTGCTCGAACCGGAGCCGCTGCACGGCATCGGCGAGCTCGATATCCACGCCCAGGTCGTAAGAGTTCAGCTTCAGGACGTAACCCGGCCGGAGCGGCTCGTTGTCCTTCACATCGAGAACGAGCCGCGCGACGTCCCCCTGGATCTCCAGCTTCCAGTGACGGTAGGAAGCGGGTGATCTTTCGAACGTGACCGCGGGTGTCGTGACTTGTGTCTGTTCCATCGCACGGCATTATACCCGTCCGACCCTCGCGGCGGCGCGGCCTGCGCCCGCCGGGCCGTGCGAGACCGAGCGACGGGGCCCCGCCGCGCGCGCCTTCGCGCGGCGGGCGGAGCGAGGCGAGGGGAGCGTCGCGCAGCGACGCGGACCCGTGCCCGGCGGGCGCAGGCCGCGCCGCCGCGAGGGTACGCGGGGGTCCGTGGTAGCATGAGACGGATGAACGCCCTGCCGATCCTGATCTTCGCCATCTGCAGCATGGTCATCGGTTACCGCTACTACTCCGCGTTCGTGGCGGCAAGAGTCCTGGCCCTCGACGACGCGCGGACGACCCCCGCGCACCGCCTCTACGACGGCCAGAACTACCAGCCGATGAACCGCTGGCTCCTGTTCGGCCACCACTTCGCCGCCATCGCCGGGGCGGGGCCGCTCATCGGTCCGGTTCTGGCGGCGCAGTTCGGATGGGCCCCCGGCCTCCTCTGGCTGGTCGTCGGCGTGGTGCTCGGCGGGGCGGTGCACGACTTCGTGATCCTGACCGCCTCGGTGCGCCGGGACGGCAAGTCGCTCGCCGAAATCGCGCGGACCGAGGTGAACTCCCTCGCCGGCTTCACGGCCATGCTGGCGATCCTGTTCATCGTGGTGATCGCCCTGGCCGGGCTGGGTCTGGCGGTGGTCAACGCCCTGGAGCGCTCGGCCTGGGGGACCTTCACCATCGCCGTCACGATCCCTCTGGCGCTGTTCATGGGATTCTACATGTTCCGCTGGAAGCCCGGCGCGCAGACGAGCGGGACGATCATCGGGGTCATCGGCCTCGTCCTGGCGGTCATCGTCGGCCGCTTCATCCCGGGCTCCTTCCTCGCGCCCTGGTTCACGTTCACGCGCGGCCAGCTGACTCTTCTCCTCGCGGCCTACGGTTTCGTCGCGTCGGTCCTGCCTGTCTGGATGCTCCTCTGCCCGCGCGATTACCTGTCGTCCTACATGAAGATCGGCACCGTCGCTGCCCTGGCCCTGGGTGTCTTCCTGGTCGCTCCGCGCATCCAGATGCCTGCGTTCACTCAGTTCGTCGCCGGCGGCGGCCCGATCATTCCCGGCAAGGTCTTCCCGTTCTGCTTCATCACCATCGCCTGCGGCGCCATCTCGGGGTTCCATGCCCTGGTGAGCTCCGGCACCACGCCGAAGATGCTGGACAAGGAGACGGACGCCCGGCCGGTCGCCTACGGGGCGATGCTCTGCGAGGGGTTCGTGGGTGTCATGGCCTTCATCGCCGTGCTGTCGCTGGCCCCGGCCGACTACTTTGCCATCAACGTTCCTCCGGAACGCTTCGCGGCCCTGGGGATGCAGGTGAGCGAGCTGCCCGACCTGTCGCGCGCCGTCGGCGAGGAGGTCGCGGGCCGCACGGGCGGCGCGGTGTCCCTGGCGGTCGGGATGGCCCACGTCTTCGCCAATATCCCGGGGCTCCGCGGGCTGATGGCGTACTGGTACCACTTCGCCATCATGTTCGAGGCGTTGTTCATCCTGACCACGATCGACGCGGGCACGCGTGTCGCCCGCTTTCTGCTGCAGGAGTTTCTCGGAAGGTTCTACCGCCCGATGGAGAGGACCGACTGGCTGCCGGGGGCCGTCCTCTCCTCGTTCCTCATCGTCGGCGCCTGGGGTTATTTCATCCACACCGGAACCATCGGCACCATCTGGCCGATGTTCGGGATCGCCAATCAGCTGCTCGCGGCGATGGCGCTGTCGATCGGCACCACGGTGATCATCCGATCGGGCAAGGCGCGCTACGCCTGGGTGACCCTCGTCCCGCTGGCGTTCGTCGCGACCACGACCCTCACGGCCGGCTGGCTGTCGATCACCGACATCTTCCTTCCGACGGCGCGCGCCGCCGCCACCGCCGCGCTGCGCTTCCAGAATTACCTGAACGCCACGCTGACGGTCGTCATGATGGCTTGCATCATCGTGACCATCGGGAACTGCGTCTACAAATGGTTCGAGCTGCTCACCACGCGACCCGCACCCGCCGGTCCCGCGGTCGACGCCGCGGCCTGAGCGCCGGGGTCGGTCATCGTCTTCATGAACGGGATGGCGTGCGACATCAGCCCCCGGTTGGTCGCCAGGAGCGCGTAGTGTCCGCGGTTCATCCACTGGATCCGCGGGCGGCCCCAGGCGCGCCAGAGGCGCCGGACAGAGGCGGGGAGCATGATCCGGTCGTAGCGACCCGCGATGAGCAGGATGCGTTCCTTCGGCAGGCGAGGGCGGAACGCCCCGGGAGAGATCACCTTCCAGGCCCGCTGCAGCCTGGCGCGATCGAGCATGCCGCAGGCGGCGAGATCCTCCCGGATGTTCCGCCCCAGACGCGTGTCCAGGATCGGGGAGACCGGTGAGTCGCCCGCGCCGCCGAGGACCGCGAACGCCCAGTCGTCCCGCACCGCCGTCATGATCCCCGCGAGGTAGCCGCCCAGGGAGTACCCGAACACCCCGACAGCGCCGTGCCCCTCGGCCCGCAGCCAGTTCGCGGTCGCCAGCATGTCGATCACCCCCTGCCGGAACGCCTCGACCGTCAGGACCACGTCGGCCGACACCACGAGCTCGCCGCTGTAGGTGCCGGGCGGGGTCCGCTCGAAATGCAACGGGTGCGCGACGAACGCCACCGAGAACCCGGCCCGGACGAACGGCCGGACGTACAGGTGCTCGACCGTCCGCAGCGTCTTGTGCGCCCAGCCGTGGCTGATGATCACGACCGGGGCGCGCGGCCGCCGGCTGCGGTAGAAGCGCCCCACGGCGACGTTGGTCTCCTTGAACTTCATGGGGTGAAGCGTAGGGAAGGTGAAGCGGAGGACGTCGGCGCCGGGGATGCGCCCCACCGTGTGCGTCGCGACGCGCGGGACGGTGCCGTCGCCGTGATAGAACAGGGCGGGGTTCTCGAAGTGGGCAGGCGCGTCCAGACCCTGCCAGGCGTCCCCTTCGGTCGCCAGGATACGCCCGCGCCGATAGGTGATCTTGTACCATACGCGGAAGTCGTCGAACTGGACGTTGAGCGCCTTCCAGAGGCGCGCTCCAGCGCGGCGGGGGGATCGGACGCTTAACCTGTTCATGCGAAAAAAATCTTAGCACGCCGGCCCGATGGAAAACGTCTGCCACACGCTCACGGGTCTCGCGCTGGCTCGCGCGGGTCTGGGGAAGACCACGCCCCTGGCCACGACGGCCCTCGTGATCGGCGCCAACCTGCCCGACGTGGACCTGGCGTGGAGCAGCTTCAGGAGTGTCCTGGTCTACTACCACGAGCACCGGGGCTTCACGCACTCGATTGCCGGTTTCGCCGTCCTGGCGCTCTCCTGGTGGATCATCCTCCTCCTCATCGACCGCCGGCTCCCGGCCCGGCCGCTCGAGGACAAGGCGAAGCCGCTCCCGCTCCTGATCGCGGCGGCGATCGGCGTGGCAAGCCATCTTCTGATGGACGCCGCGAATTCGTACGGCATCCGTCCGTTCCTTCCCTGGAGCGACCGCTGGGTCTATGGCGACCTCTGGGTCATCGTCGACCCGTGGCTGTGGCTGTTCCTCGGCGGAGCGGTCTACCTCTCCGGCTCGGGCGGGCGTCGTCGGGACAGGGTCTGGCTCATGGGAGCCGCCGTCGCGGCCTGCGTGGTTCTCTTCACGCCGGTCGTCCCCGCGGCCTGCCGGATCGCCTGGGCCGCGGCTCTCCTGACGGCCCTCGCCGTCTGCCGCGGCGCCGCCGGAAGACACGGAGATGGATCGCGGGCGGCGCGCGCCGGACTGGTTCTGGTCGTGCTGTACGCCGCCCTGTGCGCCGTCTCGCACCACGCGGCGCTCGGGCGGCTCGGACAGAGGGGCGCCGAACGCGCAGGAGGGCGTGCGCCGACGGTGGCGGCGCTGCCGCGCCCCGCCGATCCCTTCCGCTGGGAAGGGATCATCGCCGACGCATCGACTCTCCGCCACGGGACCGTCGCCGCGCTGCCGTTCGTGGACGGGACCGCCACGATGGCGACCCTGCCCCGCGGCCTGGACGACCCCGCCGCCGCTCGCCTGCTGACGAGCTGCGCCGGCGAGGTCATCCGCGAGTTCTTCCGTTTTCCGTTCGCCACCCTCGAGGAGGATCCGGGCGGCGGCCGGGTCGTCGTGGTGCGGGACGCGCGTTACACCCGGAAGGGACGAGGCTTCGCCGCCTACGCGGCCGTCCTGGACAGGAGCGGCGAGCCGATCGTCGATCGGAGGGAGTGCCCCTGAAGGACGTGGCCCCGGGGCGGGGCCGCGTCAGCTCATCCGGTCGCTGTAGAAGGTCTCGACCGGGACCGAGGGAACGCGTCTTCGGACCTCGGCCGCGATCAGGTCGAGGTCGACGTCCGGCAACGGCGCGACGTACGGCTCGGCGGGCCGGCGGGCCACGGTGTAGACCTGGATGAGCGAGACTGTGCCGTCCGACAGGATCTCGCGCACGCGATCGCAGAATGCGGCGATCTCGGCGGGAGACGGCCCTTCCCCCCTGACCTTCATGAACAGGCTCTGCAGGACGATCGGTCGCAGCCGGGCCGCCTCCCTGATGTTCGCCATGACCTTCGAGAACGGGATCGAGGTCCGATCGACGAGCCGGTAATACTCCTCGGTCCCGGCGTCCAGCTTCAACCAGAACTCGCCGTGGTCCTCGTCCAAAAGACGCATGGCCTCCTTCACCCTGTCCCGGTCGATGAGGGTGGCGTTGGTCAGCAGGATGACCTTGAGCCCGGGGAACCCGGCCGCCTTCTTGATCGCCAGGACGTCCTCGACCACCCCCTTGAAATTGGCATAGGACGGCGGCTCCCCGTCGCCGGCGAAGGTGATGTCGCGCACGACACGGAACACCTCGGGGACGGTCCTGAACTCCGGCCGCTCGTACAGCGCTCCCTCTTTCGCCTCCTGGAGGATCGCGAGGAGCTCGTCCTTGAGGCGGGTTTCGTCGACCCGGCGGATGGCCGCCGGCGTCGTTCGATCCACCTGGCAGTAGATGCAGTCGAAATTGCAGACTTTGTCGGGGTTCAGGTTGATGCCGATGGAAATGCCGCGGGCCCGGCGGGACAGGACCGGGTAGACATAGAGGTTCTCGCGATAGGCCCTGGGATGGCGGGCGACCGAGACCTCCCCTTCGTTCGTCATTCCGTCATTATAATCGGCGGCGTGACCGATCGACGAAGCGCGCGTCCCGACCTGATCCCGGCGCTGCTCGCCTGGTACAGACGGCATCGCCGCGATCTGCCGTGGCGCCGTCGACCGGGACCCTACCGCGTCTGGATCTCCGAGGTCATGCTGCAGCAGACGACTGTGCAGGCCGTTCTTCCCTACTATGCCCGGTTCATGAGCGCGTTCCCGACCCTCGCCGCCCTGGCCGGGGCCCGTCTCTCCGACGTTCTCGCCGCCTGGTCCGGGCTCGGCTACTACCGGCGGGCCCGTCACCTGCACGCGGCGGCGCGCCAGATCGTCCGGCGACACGGCGGGCGCTTCCCGCGCCGCCTCGAGGAGGCGCTCGCGCTGCCCGGCGTCGGGCGCTACACCGCGGGAGCGGTCCTGAGCATCGCGTACGGCGAGCGCCTGCCGGTCGTCGACGGCAACGTCGCCCGCGTCCTGTCCCGCCTCTTTCTCCTGCGCGGGCCCCGGACGGCGGCCCGCGGGAGGGAGCTGTGGGCCGGGGCGGACGATCTCGTGAACGCCACCGATTCTCCGGGCGATCTCAACCAGGCGCTCATGGAGCTCGGGGCCACCTTGTGCACGCCCCGGAGCCCGTCCTGCCCGGCGTGCCCCGTGAGGCGGCGCTGCCTGGCGCGGGCGGCTGGGGTGCAGGACCGCGTTCCCCTTCCCCAGTCGCCGCCCCGGTCTCCCGTGACGGTCCGCGCCGATGTGGCCGTCGTCTCACGGGACGGGCGGCTCCTTCTCCGCCGCCGCACGGATCGAAATCTGATGCATGGGTTATGGGAGTTTCCGACGCAGGCCCGGGGCGGTGCCATCGACGGCTTGAGTCTCGAGCTCGAGAGGCCGGTCGCCATCATCCGCCACTCGATCACCTACCGGCGCCTCGTGCTGAGCATCAGGCCGGCGCGCCTCCTGTCCGAACCGCCGCGCGGCCGCTACCGCTGGCTCCGTTCCGCCGATTTAAGCCTCCTGCCCACGTCTTCGATCGTCAGAAAGGTTCTCGCGGCTCTGGAAGAGCACCGAAGTAAGGACGAATACCGCGAACCGCTCGCGGGTTTGCGTCCCCCTCCAGATCGGGGGAGCGGGCCAGGCGGCCCGCTCCCCCGCGTCCCGTCGGGCACGTCGCGCAGGTTTGACCGGTCCGCGCGTCTGTGCTAGCGTCACGTCTCTCATGTACAGGGCCACCGAAACCGTCGACTTCTGCTACGGCCACAGGCTCTTGCGCTACAAGGGAAAGTGCGCCCACCTGCACGGGCACAACGGCCGTGTCGAGATCGAGGTGACCGCCCCCTCGCTCGACGCACAGTCGATGGTCGCCGATTTCTCGGACATCGGACGGATCGTCAAGGATTGGATCGACCTGAACCTCGATCACAGGATGCTCCTGCACAAGGACGACCCGCTGGTGGCCGTGCTCAGGACACACGACGAGCCGCTCTTCCTGATGGACGGCGATCCGACGGCGGAGGCGATCGCCCGGGTGATCTGCGACTATGCGCTGTCGCAGGGGCTGAGAGTCTCGCAGGTGCGTCTCTGGGAGACCCCCGACTCCGTCGCCTCGTACACCCCTTCCTCGGCACGGTGAGCGCGGTCCGGCACTCACGGTGACCCTCCTGCGCGAGAGTTTCTCCGCCGTCAACGCCCGCTTCCATCTGGTCGGCATCTACACGCTGGTGGCGCTGCTCGTGCGCTTCGCCGGGCACTGGACCGGAGACGACCCGTCCGGTCTCCCCCTCATGCTCGGCGCCATGCTCCTCTCTGTCGCCGCGGACGGCGGGATCTTCGGTGTCCTCTTCCAGGCGGCGATGGGGCCGAAGGAACCGCTCTCGTTCCTGCAGTGGATGGCCGGGCTGTTCCTTCCGGTCTTCTGGCTCCTGTTCAAGATCGGTCTCCTGCAGGCCCTGCTGATCGCCGTGGTGTCGACGGTGCACCAGGCTCTCACCGGCGGCGCGCTGCCGGAGTCCTTCCAGAGAATCCTCTACTGGGGGTTGCCGTTCTTCGACCTGACGGCCCAGGTCCTGGCCCTTTACAGCCTGCCGGTGTGCATCCTGGCGCGCGTGCGCCGCACATGGCGGCCGGCGATCCGGCAGGGTCTCGCGGTGTTCCGCGCCCGACCGTCCGAATCGGGTCTGCTCCTGCTCCTCCCGCTGGCGGTGACGGCGATCGAGAGCACGCTGCACTTCGCCCTGGGACCGGGCAGCGAGAAGGCGCCGCCCGGATACGCGGAGGGACTGGTCTCGCTCGCGGGCGCCTACCTGACGCTGGTCGCCTTCTTCGGCGCCACGCGTGTCGTCCTGGCCAGCTTCGCCGGCGATCCGCGCGAGGTCGCGGCCGGGGCCGACCCCACGGCACCGGGCCCCGCCGCATAGCGCGTCCGGTCACGAACCCCGGCCCGGAGGAACGCGTGCAGTCTCTCGGCGCACTTGGCGCACAGGCCGCAGTGTCGTCCGTTTTCCGGCCGGGAGCAGGACAGAGTGAGGTCGAGAGGCAGGTCCCGTCCCCGCAGGATCACTTTGTCCTTGGCCAGGGCGCGATAGGGAGTCTCGATCCGGATGGATGCGTCGAGACCGAGGCCCAGTGCTTTCCCGAGGACGCGGAAGAACTCCGGCGTCCCGTCGGGGAAAGGATTCAAGTTGAGCACGCCTAGCGCGAGGGTCGGTATGCCCCGCATCGCACAGAAGGTGGCGGCCTTCGAGAGGAGGGCGATGTTCCTTCCCGGCAGGTACACCGACTCGTCGCCTGCCCGGAAGCCCGGCGTGCCCCGGCCGCCCGTGCTCCAGTGACGCCCGTACAGATCGGCCATCGGGACGTCGATGACGGCCAGGGAACGGAGGCGCTTCGACCGAAGGGCGCGCAGGAACTTCCTGAGCATCGCGATCTCGTCCTTCTCCCAGCGCAACCCGGAGCGGACGTAGAGCGGCTGCACGGAGAGACCGCGGCGCAGCAGGTCGCGCAGCATGACGGCGGAATCAAGCCCGCCGCTGACGAGCGCGCAGGCCGTGCCTCGGCGCGACCGCGGCGAGAACCGGTGTTTGCGCGAAACTCGGTGGCGGCTCATCGGGCGGATCCCGACAGGTGACCGTGCGCACAAGGAAAGGGGGGCCCGCCCGGGCCCCCCGTCACATGTTCTCGCTCCGGACCGATCCCTAGCCGCGCAGTTTGTTCTCCGGCTTCCGGGGAGGGTCGTTCGCCGGTCTCGGCGTGGGCTGAGGCTTGCCCTTGAACGCAGGGGTCAGATCCTTGTTGATCACGGCCCATTCGGGCGACTCCTCTTCGGTCTCGACGATCGCCTCGATCGGGCATTCCGGCAGGCAGGCTCCGCAATCGATGCATTCCTCCGGATCGATGATCATGAACTCCTGACCCTGGTAGTCACCGGGATGGATGCAGTCAACGGGACAGACGGCGACGCACGTCGCGTAGCGCTCGCCCAGACACTTGCCCGTGATGACGTAGGACACGGTGAAAGCCTCCTCTTTGATTGAGACTGCAGACCAGCGGCGGATGTTATCACACAAGTTCCCGGCTTTGTAAAGTCGGGTCCGGCGCCTTTGCGTTCAGCCGCCGCCTCGAACGGCGCGCCGTCCATGACGTTCGAGGCATTGGCCTCCGTGACGCCGGCTCCCTATATTGTGGGCCGTGACCGGTCCAGGCCAATTGCAGGATCGTAACCCCGGGGCGCGTCCGCGCTCCGACGCCGCGCCCCAGCTCCGTCCGGCGGGCATGTTCCCGGTGCGCCACGCCATCCTGATCTTTCTCGTGATCCTGACCGTGGTGGTGCTGGCGCGCATCGCGTCGTCGGCCGAAGGGGCCGTGCCCGCCCGCGCTGCCCGCGCGTCCGGGCGCGCCTCCTCGCCCGCGGCGGCCCTGTCGCTGCGGCTCGAAGAGCCGGGCGGCCTGCTGCCGGGCGGCTCGCGCCTGCAGCGCACGGTCGCCCTCGCGGGGATCCGGCGCGGCTCCTCCTCGGTCACGCTCGGCTGGGAAGTGCTCGTGGAGGGCGGAGTCACGGCGCGCGGCGGCGAGGTCCTGCAGCCGCGCGGCGGGACGGCGCGGGCGGCCCTGTCGATCCCTCTGCCCGCCCTGGATCGCCCCGCCGGACTCGATCTCAGGGTGGAGGTGAGCGAGGAGGGCGCCATCCAAGGGACGGCGACGTTCCCGTTTCTGGTCTATCCCGGAGGGGCGGGAGAAACGCTCGCCTCTCTCTTCGGTCGCGCGCGCGTCGCGCTCTACGACCCCGAGGGGGCCGCAGCGGCGCCTCTCGCCGCGCTGGGGCTTCGTGCCGAGGAGTTCGAAAACTTCGAGGGAATGGCCCTCTTCAAAGGAGACCTGATCGTCATCGGCCCGGGCGGGTTCAGCCGAGGGCGCGAGGCCCTCGGGCCGATCCTGGCCGCTCGGGCGCGCTCCGGAATGCGGCTCCTGCTCCTGGAGCAGCCCACGCTCCCCGGCACGCTCAGCGAGGACCTGAGACTCTGGCCGTCCTTCAGCCGAAGGAGCGGGACGGAACCCCTGCTCTCGCTCCGGCATCCCGTTCTGCGCGGTCTGCCGGCGCCGGACGGAGCGTACGCCTCGACCGGCGGGACGTCGGCGCGCCCGCTCCTGCCGCCGACGCGCGGCAACTTCAGGATCATTTCCGAGGTTCGCACGCTCACCGGGCCGGCGTGGCAGGAGGGCGTGACGATGCTGGAGCTGCCGATCGGATCGGGCACGGTCCTGGCGGCGCAGTCGCCGCTGTGCGCCGATTTCGCCGCGAAGCCCTCGGCTCGCCTGGTGCTGGCCAACTCCCTGGCCTACCTCCTGGGGGAACGGCGCCGGCTCAAGAGGGCCTATCTCTACGGCGATTCCCTCGAGGACGTTCCAGCCTGTCTCGCGCGGCTGGCTCCCTCCGTCACCCGCGTGCCGCCCGATTTCGCGGGTGTCGACGTCCTTCTGGTGGCGGGTGACTGGCGCGCGCAGCGCCAGACGGCCTCCTCGCGCCTTCCCGCGCTCGCCGATGTCGCGCGCTACCTGCGGGAGGGGGGGACGATCCTGCTCCTCAACCCGCAGCCGCTGGCGCTCGGGTATCTGCGGGACGTCGTCGGCGTGCCGGTCCGCTTCGAGTCGCCGGGTGACGATACCGCCCCGGCCGACGCGGCCGCGGCGCTCTTCGAGGGGATTGCGCACGACGACCTGCCGTTGCTGGCGCGCGGCCGTGAGGTGGAATTCCGCCTGCGCGCTCCCGGTGAGCGGCAGTACATCGTGCCGCTGCTCTTCGCCCCGGGGATCGCGGTGTACCGCGTCGGCGCCGGCACTCTCGTCGCGCTGTCCCTTCCCGATGCCGGCGACTGCGCCGCACCGCGCGCCTCGAGCCTGCTCGCGCGATTCCTGACCAACCTCGGGGTTCCCCTCGACCACGCGCCCGGCATCGACCCGGAGGCCGTCTCGCTCCTGGACGAGTAGACGCCCTTCACTCCACGACGCCGACCCGATCCATCCGATTTTTCATATACACTCGGCCCTTCGAAGGAGGTCGCCGCCATGTCCGCACGCGTCGCGATCAACGGGTTCGGCCGCATCGGCCGCATGGTGATGCGCGCCGTCAAGGAGCGCCGGCTCGACGTCGACTTCGTCGCCATCAACGATGTCGCCGATCTGGAGCCCCTCGGGATGGTCCTGCGCTACGACTCGATCCACGGCCGGTATCCGGGAACGGTCGAATGGAACGACACGACCCTCGTGGTCGACGGGGACGAGATCCGCGTCTTCAAGGTGGGCGACAAGCGGTCGGGCGATCCGTTCGCGTTCCCCTGGCACGACCTGGGGATCGACGTGGTGATCGAGTCGTCGGGGCTGTTCAGGAAGCGCGACGAGCTGCGGCGTCACCTGGACGCGGGCGCGAGGAGGGTCATCCTGACCGTCCCCGGGAAAGATCCTCTCGACGCGACGATCGTACTGGGCGTCAACGACGACACGCTGCGCAAGGAGCACCGCATCATCAGCAACTCGTCCTGCACCACGAACTGCGCCGCCCCGGTGGCGAAGGTCCTCGAGGAGGCCTATACCATCAGAAAGGGTTTCCTGACGACCGTGCACGCCTACACCAACGACCAGCGCCTGTTCGACTACCCGCACAAGGACATGCGGCGCGGGCGCATGGCGGCGCTGAACGTCGTCCCGACCTCGACCGGGGCGGCCAGGGCGCTCGGCCTCGTCGTGCCTTCGCTCGCCGGCAAGGTCGAAGGGCTGGCCTTCAGGGTTCCGGTCCCTTCCGGTTCCGTGGTGGATCTCACCGTGTACACCGAGAAGAAGGCCGACGTGCAGGAGATTCACGGCCTGATGCGACGCTCCGCGGAGGGGCGCATGAAAGGAATCCTCAAGGTCTCCACCGATCCGATCGTGTCGGCCGACATCGTCGGCGACGCGCATTCCGCGATCTACGATGCGCCGTTGACGCAGGTCCTCGGCGATCGCCTCGTGAAGGTCGTCGCCTGGTACGACAACGAATGGGCGTACGCGATGCGGATCGCCGAGCTGATCCCGAAGGTGCACGCCCTGTGAGCCGCCGTCTCCGGGGGATGGCCCGGGTGGCGGCGGTGGCGCTCGTGCTCGCCTCTCCGGCGGTCCTCGCCAGGCAGCACTCGGCCGTGCGCGAGATCGTCCTGAAGCAGATCCTCCTTCCGCATCATTATTATTATCGCGAGATGTACCTGCCGCAGGCGACCACGGGTCCGGGGTCGGTCGCCTGGTCCCCCGACGGCGAAGAAGTCGTCTACTCCATGCAGGGATCGCTCTGGCGGCAGCGGCTGGGGAGCGGCGTGGCGCGCCAGATCACCGACGGACCGGGTTACGACTATCAGCCCGACTGGTCACCCGACGGACGGTTCGTCGCCTTCGCCTCCTACCGGGACGATGCCGTCGAGCTGTGGATCCTGGACACCGCCAGCGGACGGACCCGGCCCCTGACACACAACGGAGCTGTCAATGTCGAGCCCCGCTTCTCCCCCGACGGTCGGCGGCTGGCGTTCGTGTCGACCGTCTACAACCGCCGCTTCCACATCGACACCATCCTCCTGGACGAGAGCGGCGCGCCGGGCGAAATCGAGCGCCTGACCGAGGACCACGAGAGCGGCCTGCCGCGTTACTACTACAGCCCGTTCGACCACTACATCTCCCCCAGCTGGTCCCCGGACGGGAAGGAAATCGTCTTCGTGTCGAACCGGGGCCACATCTGGGGCAGCGGGGGCTTCTTCAGGATGAAGGCGCAGCCCGGCTCCGAGATGCGCGAGATCCGCTACGAGGAGACCACCTGGAAGGCGCGTCCCGACTGGTCCCCCGACGGCCGGCGTATCGCCTACGCCTCGTACCTGGGCGGCCAGTGGCACCAGATCTGGCTGATGACGGCCGAGGGGGGTGACGTCTTCCCGCTCACGTACGGAGAGTTCGACGCCGTGGCGCCGCGCTGGTCGCGCGACGGCCGGCGGATCGCCTACATCTCGAACCAGGACGGCAATACGTCCCTGTCGGTGATCGAGATCCCGGGCGGGAAACGCACCCGGATCGACGCCCGAGAGAAACACTATCTCGGTCCGGTCGGAAGGCTGAGGATCACGGTCGTCGATCGCAGGACCGCGCGTGCCGTCCCCGCCCGCCTCTCGGTCCAGGGGCCTGACGGGCGGAGCTTCGCGCCGGACGACGCCTGGCGGCACGCCGACGAGGCGTTCGATCGCGAGGAGCGGAAGTTCGAGTACTCGTATTTCCACACCCCCGGGTCGTCCGAGGTGACGGTCCCGGCCGGTCCGGTCACGGTCGAGGCGATGAAGGGGCTCGAGTACCGTGTCTTCTCCACGCGGGTCGACGTGCCGGTGGGCGGCACTGCCACTCTGCGGATCGGTCTCGATCGGATCGCCGACCTCCCCTCGCGCGGCTTCTACGGGGGGGACCTGCACGTGCACATGAACTACGCGGGGACCTACCGTAACACACCGAAGCACCTGGCCCTGCAGGCCATGGCAGAGGACCTCGCGGTGATCGAGAACCTGGTGGTGAACAAGGAGCAGCGCGTGCCGGACATCGCCTACTTCAGCGATGGCCCCGCCCCCTCCTGGACATCCGGAGCCATCATCGCGCACGGTCAGGAGTACCACACGAGCTTCTGGGGTCACACGGCCATCCTCGGTCCCAAGGACCATTTCCTGGTGCCGGCGTACGCCGCCTACGTGAACACCCCCGCCTCGAGCCCGTACCCGAACAACCCGTCCATCTTCGATATGGCGCACGCCCAGGGGGCGGTGACGGGCTACGTGCATCCGTTCGACACCGCGCCCGACCCGGGCAGGATGGAGGAGCCGCTGACGAACGACCTGCCGGTCGGCGTCGCGCTCGGCAAGGTCGATTACCTCGAGGTCGTCGGTTTCAGCGACCACCTCGCGACCTCCGGCGTCTGGTACCGACTCCTGAACTGCGGCTTCCGTCTGCCGGCCGGCGCCGGCACCGACGCCATGGCGGACTATGCCTCGCTGCGCGGTCCTGTGGGGGTGGACCGCGTCTACGTCCAGACCGGCACGCGTCCCGATCAGGCCCGGTTCCTGGAGGGGATTCGGGCCGGCCGGACGTTCGCGACCAACGGGCCGCTCGTCCAGCTCACGCTCGGGGGCAAGGGTCCCGGCGGCGAGATCCGACTGCCAGCCGGTGGCGGGACACTGCGGGCGCGGGCGACGCTCGCCTCGATCGTCCCCATGGACCACCTGGAGATCATCGGCGACGGCAAGGTGGTCGCGGATCTGCCTCTGACGGGCGACAGGCGCGCGGCCACGGTCGACCGGGCCATCCCGGTCCGGGAGAGCGGCTGGTACCTGCTGCGCGCCTACTCCGAGCGGCCGGAGCACCCGGTCCTGGACATCTACCCGTTCGGGACCACGAGTCCGGTCTATGTCGTGGTGGGAGACGCGTCCAGGCGGTCGACCGACGACGCCGCCTATTTCCTCGCCTGGATCGACCGTCTCGAGAAGGCCGCCCGCGAGCACACCGGCTGGAATACCGGCGCCGAAAAGGAGGCCGTGCTCGCGGACATCGCCAAGGCTCGCGCGGTGTTCCTGGAGCAGATCACTCAGTAGGGGGAGGCGCGGGACCGGCGGCCGGGTCTCCCGCGGCCGCGAGGAATCTGTTCAGGAACGACGCGACCTCGGTCGCGAGCTTGTCGTACTGCCCGCTGTAGTGGTGCGCGCCGGGCAGCAGGGCGACGACGCGCTCCGCCTCCCCGCGCAGATCGGGGCAGATCGACTCCTCGTCCTTTTCACCCGCGCTGCAGAAGATCGGCAGGGCACCCAGGGCCCGCGCATGCTCCAGGACGTTGTAGGGGGTGGATTTCTCCTTCTTGCGCAGCCAGTCCAGGACGCTGACCTCGAAGGAGGCGTGCGGTCCCGGTGAGATGAGAACGAGCCCGCGGAAGACGTCCTTGAATGCGGGACGATCCACGACCACCGGCAGCACTTCGGCGCCGAACGAGTACCCCCCGCCGAACAGCGGCAGGCCGTCACGCCGGCAGACTTTGACGAGTCGCTCGAGATCCGCGGCGACCTGCTCGGGCGTCTTCTCGCTCCAGAAGTATTTCAGCGTGTTGATCGCGACCGTCGAGACACCGTGATCCGCCAGAGTGCCGACGAGCGTCTTGTCCAGGCTCGACCAGCCGCCGTCTCCCGAGATGAACAGCAGGAAGGCGCGCGGCCGTTCGACCAGGCGCAGCACCAGGGGGAGGTCGAGCGCCTCGAGGTCCTGCGCCAGGTTTGGATCGACCGACGCGCGGGGGGCCCTGGCGGCCGCGGCTTCCTGGTTTGAGATGCGGACGATCTCCGCGAGTCCTTCGTCGAAGGCGGCGCTCCATCTCGCCGGGTTGCCGAAACCGTGTCCGACCCCTTCCAGGAGGGTGACGTGGGCGCCGCGGATGTTCCTCGCGAAGGCGTGGGTGGCCTCCGGGGTGCAGGCCTTGTCGAGCGCCCCCTGGAGGACCTCCCAATGCCCGGCGATCTCGTCGACCGGCGGGAGATCCACTCTCCTCTTCGATGCGTCGTACCTGGGGCGGAAAGCGTCGTGCGCGCACAGCGGGGGGACCCCCTCGAGGTCCGGGCAGAACCCCAGGCTCATGCCTCCCGAAAAGCTCTCGCTCGACGCCGCGAGAGCGGCGTAGACCAGCGTTGCGCCGCTGGAATAACCGAGGAGCATGGGTCTCGAGTATTCCGGAAACCGCAGCTGCTTCTCCAGCGATTGTCCGATCACCTCCAGCTCCCCGGCCGGATACCAGCAGGGTCCCTTCGACAGGAGAGCGGCCTTGCGCAGCGTCGGATACGACAGCCCCGCGACGACCGCCGACGCGCCGCCGGCCGAGCGCCGTGCCATGTCGACGACTCCCTTGCTCCAGCCATCGTCGCCGCTCACGAAGAGGATGGCCCTCTCCGGCGCCCCCGCCGGAAGATACACGCTCGCCTCGCCCACGATCGGCAGGCGCAGCCTGCGCTCCTCGATCGACGGAGGGCCGGGGGTGGCCGCAGGCGTCGGAGCGGGGGGTTGCGCTCCCAGGAGCATACCGATGGCGAGCGCGAAGACAATCACGAGGTCCCCCGTCTGGGCTGCAGGAAAGAGCGCCAGCCGCCCGCGATCAGCACCGACACCTGCACCGCGGCGAGCGGCCATTCCCAGAACTCCGGGTACGCCATGTAGCGCGGCACCCACCTGGGATGGTACTTGGCCTTGTAGGCCCTCAGGCCCTGGAAATTGTACAGCCCCTCCCCGTGACGGAACAGGAGGTGGGCGAGCCGTTCCCACAGTCTCGCGCCGCTCACTTCTCCGACGGAGGCGAGCGGCGCCATGCCGAAGTTGAACGCGCGGAACTGCTCCGTCTTGCCCCAGAGCAGGAGCTTGACGAACAGGTAGTCCATGACGCCCTCGGGCGCTGCGGCGGTGTGACGCATCAGGTCGATCGACAGCTCCTGCCGGCCCGGGCCAGTCAGGACGTTCGCGAAGGCGATCGGCCTTCCAAGATGATCGAGCACGAGGGCGCATGGAAACCGCGTCAGGTAGGCCTCGTTGAAGGAGCCGATCGAGAACTGCTTCTCGCGCGCCTCCTTGGTCATGAGCCATTCGTCGGAGATGCGCTTCAGCTCGGGCAGGAGGGCGGCCACGCCGTCCGCGGGGGCCACCGTGAAGCTGTACCCCTCGCGTCCCTCCAGCCGGTTGACGGCGTGGCGGAAGTGCTTCCACCGGGACCCTTCCGGGGAAAACTCCTCCAGATCGAGGATCGCCTCCTCGCCGAGCTTGAAGAACGAGAAGCCGTGATCGTGCAGGAGCGGCAGCCAGAAGGGCGCAACCTGGTAGAACACGAGGCGGCGGTCCATCTCGTGCGCCAGCGCCATCAGCCCCTCGAGGAAGTCGCGCTCCTCTCCTTCGGCCACGGTCGGATCGCTGAACACGACGAGGTACGATCCGACGACCCGGTACGCCGCGAAGGCGCGATCGCCGAAGAAGAAGATCGACTTGTCCCCCGCCGCCACCATCAGGGCCGAGGTCCCCGCGCCGCGCTCTTCGTGGATCTTCAGGGCCCGCTCGATCTCGTCGCGCGTCGGGGGGTGGAAGGGGGCCGGCACGCGCAGGCCGACGTACAGGAGGAAGGCGACCGCGGACACGCCCATCAGGGCCAGCGACCGCAGGAAGCGCGCCACCTGCTCCCCATGGCCGAAGAAGCCGAACGTCCACCAGAGGGACGGGTCGTACTCCATCGAGGTATAGGAACGGAAACCGACGACGGCGAAAATCCCGAAGGCCAGCGCGGCGATGGCCAGGGTCGTCCAGCCGAACCACGGGGCCCTCCCCTCCTTCCTGAACAGGGCGGCCTGGGAGGCCGTCACGCCTCCGAGGGCGAACAGGATGATCGCCTCTTCGTAATCGAGTCCCTTCAGGAGAGCCCCGACCCCGCCCACCAGGAGGAGCGTCACGGTCAGCCGGTGCGCCTCGCGATAGCCGCGCGCCACGCCGCGCGCCAGCAGGAGGAGCGCGAGTCCGGTCAGCGCGGCGACCAGGTGGGACAGTTCGACCACCCCCACCGGCACCCAGCGCTCCAGGACCTTCAGGCGGTGGGCCAGGGCGGGCGAGGCCGTGGACGCCAGAAGGACCACGGCCCCGCCGCCGATGAGCAGGGCCAGGATCGACGGGACCGGCTTGAGCCAGCGCGCCCCGGCGCGCGCCCCGCGACCCAGGAGGACCAGGCAGGCCAGAACCCACGGCACCATGTAGTAGATCGTCCGGTAGGCGATGAGCGCCGCCCCAGCGGCGGCCGCCCCCACGGGAAGACGGATGAGCCAGAAGGCGTCGGCGCTGCCGAGCCCGCCGGGGAGGAGCGAGATCACCCCGATGACCTGTCCCGAGAAGAACAGCCGCGCGATCTCGCGCCAGTCGAACTCCTGGCCGGTGGCCCGCACGATGGCGACGAACACGCCCGTGGCCAGGACCCAGTCGAGGAGCGCTATCGACAGGAGCACCGCCCAGGCACCTGTTCCGCGGCGCATCCAGGCAGGGGCCCTGGAGGTGCGGCCCAGACGTCCGAGGAGCACGGCCAGAAGCGCCAGGATCGTCACGACGGCGAACGGCGCGAGGTTCACGTTCAGCGTCCAGGACCCGACGAAGCAGACGCCGAGGGATGTCGCGAACGCCACGATGTTGGCCACGATGGCGCCGCGCAGGACCGCGCCGTCGACGGCGTAGGGACGGTACAGCCAGAAACGGATCGCCGGACCGGCGATCGGGCCGAGCGTCAGGAAGTTGCTCCAGGCGAAGGCGAGCGTCCCCAGCCCCCAGCGCGCCGGACGCGGCACCGGCGATCCTTCCAGGGTCACGAGGTCGTAGCAGCCGAGAAGAGCCAGGTTCAGGACGGTCAGCGACGCGGCGACGAGAAGCCACCGGCCCGACAGCGAGTGCAGGGCGTGCCTGACCTCGTTCAGATCGATGCGCTGCAGCTCTTCCCAGCCCAGGAAGGCGACGGCGCCGACCAGGAGGAACGGCCACCAGCGGCCGGCGCTTCCCAGCACTCTCAGGGCGAACACATAGACCCTGCCACGCTCGGAGGACGCGGCCGGCTGACTCATGGCGCGAGAGTATAAACCGTACTAAGATTCCGGAGGATGATTCGCACGAAACGGTCGCGTCTCTGGCCGCCCGCCGGCTCCCTCGCTCTTCTCCTGCTGCTCGGCTTTTCCCCCTGGGGTCTGTGGGAGAGGGACGAAGGCCGCTACGCCGACGTGGCACGCGAGATGCTCGCCCGGCGCGATTTCATCACGCCGCGCATCGATGGCGCGGTCTTCCTCGACAAGCCGCCGCTCGTCTATTGGATCACGGCGACTTCCATGGCGGTCTGGGGACTCGACGAGACCGGCGCGCGCTGCGGACAGATCCTTTTCGCCGCGGGGATCCTTCTGGTGACCCGGCGCATCGGAATCCTGCTGTTCGAGCGACGGCGCGCGAACCTGGCGCTCCTGGTCCTGGCATCCTCCCTCGGATTCTTCATCGCAAGCCACGTACTCACACTCGACCTCGGCCTGGCCTTCTTCGTCTGTCTGACCCTCCTTTTCTACCTCAAGGGCCATCGCGGCGGGACGGGCGGGCGACGCGCCTATCTCGGGATGTTCGCCGCGGCGGCGGGCGGTGTCCTGGTCAAGGGGCCGATTGGCGCCGTCCTCCCCGCCCTGACGATCGGCTCCTTCCTGACTCTCAGACAAGAGTGGCGGCGCGCCCGGGAGCTGCCCTGGGTGCCGGGCGTCCTGCTGTTTGTCGCGATCGTGATTCCGTGGTTCGCCGCGGTCTCGATCGCCAACCCGGGCTTCCTGTCCTATTTCCTCGTGCACGAGCACCTGCAGCGCTTCGCCACGCCGGTGCACCGGCACCAGGGGGCCTGGTACTACTACCTGGCGATCGCCGCCGCAGGCCTTCTGCCGTGGACCCTCTACCTGCCCCTGCATCTCATGCGGCGCGGCGCCCGGCCTCCCGGTGGCGCCTGGGGCACGCTCAAGCAGGAAGCCCCGGCGTTCCTGTGGTCGTGGGCGATTCCGGGGCTGCTGTTCTTCAGCGCCGCGCAGTCGAAGCTGCCGCTCTACATCCTGCCGCTCTTCCCCGCCGCGGCGCTCCTCGTCGCGACGGCGCTCGACGGCGAACGGGGCGCCGCGTCATCCCGGGCGGTTTTTTTCTGGCCGTCCCTGCTGCTGGTCGTGATCGCCGTCTCCGCCGCCGCCCTGCGGCACCGACACGCGTCCTGGGAAATCCTGGTGGTCGGCGGGCTCGCCGCCCCCCTCTGCATCGTGGTGACGGGGCTCGCGCTGGGCGGTCTTCTCCTGGGCTCCCGACTGGCGCGCGCCGGCCGGCAGCTCGCCGGGCTCGGCGTCCTGGCCCTGCTCTGGATGATCGCGTGCGAGACCGCGCTCACCGTCGTGGGTCGCGTCAACTACCTCAACGAGACGAAACACTTCGCGGAGATCGCGCGCCGCGAGATGCGGCCGGGCGAGACGATCTACGCCTACCAAACCTACCTGCGCGGTCTGCCGTTCTACCTGCGCAGGACGGTGGGATTGATTTCGCCCCACAGCGACGATCTGAGGTTCGGCCGGCTGTACGGCCACGACCCGGACACATTCCCGGACGAGGCGTCGTTCCTGGGAGAGGTCTCGGGCGACCGCCGCACGTTCGTCGTCGTGCGACGCGACGATCTCCAGGCTCTGCAGAAGCTCGCGGCGCGCCCGCTGTACATCCTGGCGCGCTCCCAGTCCAACGACCTGGTCAGCAACAGACTCGGCGCGGAGCGCTCGCGGGATCTCGCGGCGCTCCTGAATCGGACCGGCTTCGATCTCGACGCCGCCCTGGCGAGCGCCGCCCGGAGCGTCCCGGGCGCGACCCTGGAGATGATCGAGATCGAGCGCGTCGGCGGGGCCCCGACCTGCACCGTGCGCGCGTCCCGCGGCGGCTCGCATTTCGAAATCGGCATCCCGATGGACCGGCCGGGCCCGATCGCCGTCTCCGAGGACAACCCGGCCGATGAGGAGTCGGGCCGCGAGGATCACCTTCTCAGGCTGGCCCCTCCCCCGGAGGATGCGGACCTGGTCCCGCGCCTGATCCGCGACGCCGCAGGCGGATAGCCGACCCCGGGCCAAAAAAAAAGAACGCGGCCCGGAGGCCGCGTTCGGTGGGTCGGTTGTTCGAGAGGCGTTACTTCGATTTCGAGGTCTTCGCGGCCGCCGGCTTCGCGACGTGCAGCTCCTGGGCGATCTTGTTGCCATCCTTCTCGGTGTAGCGGACCGTCACCGAGTCGCCGGCCTTCAGATCCTCCAGCTTGGCCGCCTTGCCCGCGACCATCACCTTCCCCTTCTCGTCGAAGTTGAAAGTGACCTCCTTCGCCTCACCACCCTTCACAGTTTCCTTGATCGTGAAGGAATGGCCGGCCGCGTCCACGCTCACGACCTCGCCCAGCATCCTGTGCGACGCGTTCTTCGAGACCGCCTTCTCGGCCGCCATGGACAGCGACGCGAGTCCGAGCACGCACACCGCCGCCAGGGCCAGTACGAACAGTTTCTTCATTTGTCACACCTCCTCACAGGTCCTAAGCAACCTCGGTGCCACGATCGACCTGACGGCCGTGCTGATTGCCCAAGTCGCTCTCGTTCAAGCAGTTGTGGCGATCGAGGGGGATGCCGCCGGGAGCGATTCGTGAAGCAGAGCGGGCGGATTTCTTAACGTTCCGGTGCGGCGGCTGCACCATTTGGTGCAGGCACCCCTGGAGAGTCCGGGGACGCCGGCCGCGGGGACTCGTCGTCTTCCGGCTCGCGCTCGTCCCCCGCCGACCCGAAGGCGAGACCGAATTTCTTGAGCCTGTACTGCAGCGTGCGCCGCGTGAGACCGAGAAGGCGTGCCGCCGCCGAGACGCTGCGTCCCTTCCGCAGCGCCTGCTCCAGGAGCTCCTTCTCGAGGACCTCGAAGGAGATTCCCGCGTCGGGAATCTCGATCCCGAGCGACCCCTCGTCGCGCCTGTGACGGATCTCCTGGGGCAGGTCCTCCGGACCGATCGCCGGCCTCTCGCAGAGGAGCACCGCCCTCTCGATCGCCGACTCGAGCTGCCTTACGTTTCCCGGCCAGTGGTACTGCATCAGGACGTTCAGGGCCTGGTCGTCGATCCCCCGGATCGTCTTGGCGGCACTGCCTGCGTGACGGGCGATGAAATGGTCGACCAGCCGCGGGATGTCGGTGGTGCGCTCCCTCAAGGGTGGCAACAGGATGGTCAGGACATTGAGACGGTAGTAGAGATCCTCCCGGAACTTCCCCTCCTGCAGCATGCGTGTGAGGTTCTTGTTGGTGGCCGCCACGATGCGCACGTCGACGGGGATGGAGGCATTGCCGCCCACGCGCCGGATCTCCTTTTCCTGCAGGGCGCGCAGGATCTTGGCCTGCATGGTCATGCCGAGATCGCCGACCTCGTCGAGGAACAGCGTGCTCGACGAGGCCTCCTCGAACAGACCGATCTTGCGCGCGACGGCCCCCGTGAACGCCCCCCGTTCGTGGCCGAACAGCTCGCTCTCCAGGAGCGGTTCCGGGATGGCGGCACAGTTGATCGCGAGAAAGGGGCGCGCCGCGCGCGGGGAGTTGTAGTGAATGGCGCGGGCGATCAGCTCCTTGCCGGTGCCCGACTCTCCGTAGATGAGCACGGTCGACGCGCTCGGCGCCACCTTCCGGACCATGCGGAAGACGTCCTGCATCTTGCCGTGGTCGCCGATGATGTTGGGGAGCGAGAAGCGATCGACGAGCTGCTCGACGAGCGCCAGGTTCTCGCTGAGCAGGCGGGCCTTCTCCAGGGCCCGGCGCACCGCCAGGACCACCGCGTCCCTGGCCAATGGCTTCGTCAGGTAGTCGAAGGCCCCGTTCTTCATCGCCCGCACGGCCGTGTCGATGGTCCCGTGCGCCGTCACGATGATGACGACGGTCTGCGGAGACATCCGCAGAGTCTCCTCGAGCAGACCGATGCCGTCCATCCCGGGGAGCTTGAGATCGGTGAGGATGACCGCCGGGGGCGCGTCGTGCAGGATCGCCACGGCGGCCTCCGCGGTCGCCGCGGTGTCGACATCGAACCCCTCGCGGCCGAGAATCGCCTTCAGGATGTCGAGCTGCTTGCGCTCGTCGTCGACCACGAGGACCCGCCGCGTGTCGATCACAGGGAGATCCTCACGCCTTCGCCCGCCATCAGGCGGCATCCCATGAGGCCGCCTCGTCGGGTCCGCGCAACGGCAGGTCGATCCGGAAGGTCGTCCCCCTGCCCGGGGCGCTGTCCACCCGGATCTCGCCGCCGTGGTCCTGGACGATCCTCTGGGTGATCGCGAGTCCCAGCCCCACCCCGGCCTCGCGCGTCGAGAAGTACGGCTCGAAGATGCGCTCGAGATCCGGCTGGGTGATGCCGCAGCCTGTGTCGCTGAACGCGATCGAGACGATTCCCCCACCCGAACCGTTCTGCGAGGCCTTCGCCTCGGTCGTCAGGCACCCCCCCGGAGGGGTCGCCTGCAGGGCGTTGATCACCACGTTGAGAAAGCAGGTCCGCAGGCCCTCCGGGTCCGCCTGCAGCGCGGGGAGGTCGGCCGGGACGCGCCTGACGATTTCGATCCTCTGGTCGCGCGCCTTCGCCTGCACCAGCGACAGCACCTCGTCCAGCGTCTCGTCGACGCGGCAGCTGCGCAGCGCCAGCCGCGGCGGCCGTCCGTAGCTCAGGAAATCGCCGACCATGTGGTTGAGGCGCAGGAGCTCGTCCCTTACCGACGCGATGATCCGCGCGTGCTCCTCCGCCCGTCCCGGGTCGGGCGGCGGGAACTCGATCCCGAGGTGGTCGACGCTCAGGCTGATGAGGTTGAGCGGGTTTCGGATCTCGTGCGCCACCGCGGCGGCCAGCTTGGCGACGGCCGAGGCGCGCTCGGCGCGCCGCAGGCGCGCCTCGAGGGCGCGCTGCTCCCCGAGCTTCTCGACCATCGTGTTGAAGGTCGCGATCAGCCTCCCGACCTCGTCCTGCCGCCGCGACTGGATGCGGCCCGAGAGGTCTCCCTCCGCCACGCGGCCCGCCGCCTTCGCCAGCTGGTCGAGCGAGCGGGTCACGCCGTACGACAGGGCCACGACCCCCGCCAGACCGAGCAGGAAGACCAGCGCCGTCGCGAGCAGCCTCCGGCTGAGCGCCTCGTGGATGATCTGCTGGAAGTCGTCCAGGAGGAGGTGCAGGCGGACGTACCCCCGTTTCTCGTTGTCCACGATGATCGGGATGTCCAGGGTATACGGTTTCTTCCCCTCGAAATCGGCATCGTCGTCCGCCAGCGTGCCGGTGATGATCACGCTGTCGCCGTGGCGCGGGAGACGCACCGGACCGAGAGTCTTGCCGATCTTCGACAGGTTCGACGACGCCACGACCTGCTTCTCGTTGCTCAGGATCGAGATCTCCTTGACGCCCTTGCTCGACAGGCGCTGCACGTAGTCGTTCAGCAGCTTGTCGTCGCTCATCCCCTTGGACGTGAGCTGCTGGACGCTGATCTGCAGGGCCTTGGAGAGCGACTCGGTCTGCCCCTGGATCTCGTCGAGGAGCGCCACCTCGAAATGCGAGTAGAGAAGGAACGAGCTGGTCAGGGTCAGGAGCATCATCACCAGGACGATGAGGAGGAGCCTGGTTCCGATCGTCAGTCTCTGCAGGGGGTTGGTCATGGCGGTCCTCTGGAGCGCGGCCGGGCCCATGATCCTAGCACAGGGGCTCGCCGCAGACCGCCCGCCGGGCGGGCCGTCTCAGTATGTCAGGAAGGCGCCGGCGATCACCTGGTAGTCGGGGGCGCCGTCGGACAGGGGCACGGCCACCCCGCCGCGGAAACCGCCGTGCCCCTTGCGGTTGCGCGCCTGGAAGCCCAGGGTGAGGCGGGCGTCGTCGGAGGCCCCCTCGATCCTCTCGGTCTCGAAGGTGGCCTCGATCACGAAGGTCAGGCGGGGCGAGGCTGGCAGGAGGATCGCTCCGCCGAGCAGGAAGGAGTTGTCGGTCGACGGGAGCGGCGCCGGCGGATCTCCGTTGAAGCGGATGCCGGCGTTGGCGGTGATCGACACGGCCTCCAGGTCGGCCCGCCAGGCGGCGAACATCTCGACGTCCTTCCGGCCCGTGCCGAGCCCCTTGGTCTCGTCCGCCGATGGCAGTTTCACGAGCGCCCCCACCGCCGTCCGGGACCGGCCGCCCGGGAAGCGGTACTTGGCGTAGAGATCGACGTCGGAGAGACCCGACTGGTTCGACCCCGTGTCCGGATTGACGTCCACCCAGCCGAAGCGCACACCCCCCTCGACGTCATTGACGATCTTGAAGGCCACGTTGGGTCCCAGGAAATGGCGGCTGCCGTCGGCCAGGTTGTCGTAGGTGTACTGCATCTCGACCCATCCGCCCGTGGAGACCGCCGCGTCCTCCACGAAGCGCTGGAACAGCCGCCGCTCGTTGCGGTCGCCGACGCCCCTCTTCGGCGGCGCGCCGGGCGCAGCGTAGGGCGGGGCTTGGGCCAGCGCCCTCCCGGAGGCGATCGGCAGCAGGAGGAGAAGGAGGGGGATGATGACGAAACGGTGATCGCGCATCCGGGGCCTCCGAGGTCGGGTGAAAACGCGCTTCTACCCCACTCGGGGCATGCCTGGCAAGCCCCTGCCCCTCTTCGCGGCGCCCCCCTGACGGAGCGTCACGATACCGTCAGTTGCGCGACGACCGAACTCGGCGTACTTGAAATGAAAAATGAACACTCTCTCGCGCACACATCAGCGCCGCCCCCAGATTTGGGCGGTCGGCGGCGGCAAGGGCGGCACGGGGAAGTCCCTGGTCGCGGCGAGCCTCGGCATCCACCTGTCCCAGATGGGACGCCGGGTGATCCTCGTCGACGGGGACCTGGGGGCGCCGAACCTGCACACCGTGCTCGGCCTCGCCCCCCCCGCGCTGGCCCTGAGCGACTTCGTCAAGAGGCGCTTCGAGTCGATCGAGACGGTCGTCTCCGAGACCGGCGTGCCGCGCCTGTCGCTCGTCAGCGGCGCGCGCAACAGCCTGGATATCGAGAGCCTGAAGCACTTCCAGAAGACCCGTCTCCTGCGCGTGCTGATGTCCCTCCCCGCCGATGTGGTGCTGCTCGATCTGGGGGCCGGCACGTCGCTGAACGTGCTCGACCTGTTCTCCCTTGCCGACCGAGGTCTCCTCGTCATCCTGCCCGAGCCGACGTCCGTGGAAAACTGCTATCGCTTCCTCAAGGCGGCGTTCCTCAGGCGCCTCCACCATCTCGGCCGCACGCTGGGGTACCAGTCGATCATCGACCTGGTCCTGGAGCACCGGGACCAGGCGGACGACGGCCGCCCGTCCGAGATCCTCGAGGAGATCGCACGCGTGGACTCGATGGCCGCTCAGGCCCTCTCGAGCCACGTCGAGGCCTTCGTCCCGCACCTCGTGATGAACCAGGTGCGCAGCCACGAGGACGAGGTCCTGGGGGAATCGATGGAGTGGGTGTCGGAGAGGTTCATCCGCATCCCGGTGCGCTTCGCCGGCGCCATCCCGTACGACACGACGCTGGTGCAGTGCGTCAAGGGACGGAAGGCGTACCTCGCGGAGTACCCGCGTACCCGCACCGCCGAGATGCTGCGCGCCGTCGCCGAGTCGGTCCTTGCCCGTCGGGCGGCGTCGGTTCGCCCCTTCCCCGGCCCCTGGGTCCCGGGGGCGGAGGCCTACCGTGCCCTCGACCTCCGTCCCGGCGCGCCGCAGGACGAGATCCTCGGCTCCTACATGCGGTTGCGCCGCACCCTGCGCTCCGACTCGCCGGCGCTGGCCCCGCTCGATTGCGAGACTGAACGCCGCGCCACCGTGGCCGAAGTCGAGAACGCCTACCGCACGCTGTCCCGCAACCTGTCCTCCACGGCGCCGCGCCCGGGCGGTCTGAATCTTCCCGCGCATATCCGCCGTTTTCGTGGCGGCGTCTCCCCGACCGTCTAGGAGTTCGTCCTCCCCGTTGTAGCGCGCCGCCCCTTCGACTATCATCCGCCTCACTTCTGAAAAACGAGGCACGTGTCGCCCGGAATGCGATCGGGCCAGGGAGCGGTCATGCGCAGGACGCGTCGGGAATTCGTGGTGGGATCCATGGCGGCGGTCGCGGGCGGCATGGTCGGAGCGGGTGTGAAGCCGGCGACGCCGCCGGCCGCCCCCGCGACCGGCCCGGAGAAGCCGTCTCCGGCATCGATGTCCGGATCGGCGGCCCTGATCCTGACGGATCCCGACCACCCGCAGCCGGCCACCTTCGACCGCCTCGACGAAACCTGGCACAGGCGTGCCATCGCCCGGCTGCAGGCGCGTCTTCACGAGGAGGGGATCGACGGGGCCCTCCTGCGCGACCGCTGGAACATCATCTATTTCACCGGTCTGTGGCACACATCGACCGAGCGGCCGTTCCACGTCTTCATCCCCGCGAACGGGCAGGAACCGACCTGGTTCCACCCGAGTCTCGATCGGGACCTGGTCGGTTCCTGGTGGATCAAGGACCGGGAGACCTATTTCGATTTCAAGCACGGCGAGGGAGCGTTCCCCGATCAGGGGAGGGTGCAGATGGGGGCGACGGTCGACCTCACACGCTGGATGCTCAAAGGACTCCGCAAGCGCGGCTGGGGCGGAAGGGTGATCGGCGTCGATTTCCCGATCACCGCCGATCTCCTGGACTCGGTCGCCGACGTCCTGCCATCGACGGTCATCAAGAAGGCCGGCGAGATGTGCGAACGACTGCGGATGGTCAAGACGGATGAGGAGATCGCGCTGACGCAGCGCGCCATGAACTACTTCAGCCGGATCCACGCCTTCGCCCGCGATTACATCCTGGCGCACGGCACCGACGTCACGGACTTCGACGTGCAGACGGCCGCAACCCAGTACGGCGTCGACCTGATCCTGAAGGACATCAAGCGCGACGGGAAGCCGCACACGGCCGTCGGCATCGGCGTCGAGATCGGCGTCCGCACGGGGGTCGGCACCGCCTACCCGCATCCGAACCAGTTCCACCACAATCGCATCAAGAAGGGGGATTCCCTGCAGGTCTCGGGCGACGTCAAGATCGGGGGATGCGGGGGGGAGTTGTACCGCGCCCTGCAGATCGCCCCGTGGGACTCGCCGCGGGAGAAGGTCTGGGAGGTGCACACCGAGTGCTGCCGGATCCAGGCGGACGCCTCGGCCGCCGGCGTGACCGGCTCCTACGTCGCCAAGCTGGTGCACGACCACCAGGTCAAGAACGGCATGGCGAAGTACGTCTACCACCGGCCGGCGCACGGGGAGGGGTCGGAGGGACACCAGCCGCCGTACATCGCGCTGGGGGACCACACGATGCTGGAGACCGGCATGATGTTCAGCAACGAGCCGGGCCTGTACGTCCCCGAGCAGGGGTTCGGCTACAACCACTCCGACAACGTGATGGTCACCGCGAAGCGCGGCGTGCAGATGGGAAGCGTGCCGTACACGAAAGAGTGGTGCTTCCTCAAGCTGTGAGCCGCGCCCGGGCGGTGGCCGTTGGACATCCCGCCTCTCCGGCCTAGATTGGAATCGGAGACGCCGAAGACCCGTTGCAGAATCGTAACCGGCGGGCGACCCGGCGTCAGCCGCCGGAGAAGGATGTCCCAGAAACCGCACGATCGCACCATGGCGATCGACAGATCGTCCCTCGACGCGGGACGATTCCGCAAGGAGCACGCCGCGCTGGTCGTCCTCCAGGGCGCCGAGTTCGGACGCAACTTCCGCGTGCGCCGCGGCCGGATGATCGTCGGTCGGGGATTCGGGGCGGAGATCCGGCTGGCCGACGACCTCGCATCGCGCGAGCATGCCCGCGTCGAGTGCCTCTGGGACCCTGCGACGCAGGTGACCACGTACCGGATCGTCGACCTCGGCAGCACGAACCACACCTTCGTCAACTCGACCCGCGTGGAGAGCGCCGACCTGCGGGAAGGGGACAAGATCCAGATCGGCGACACCGTCCTGAAGTTCGTCCTTCTCGACGACATCGAGGCGAAATTCCACGAGGAGGTCCGCAACCGCATCTCCTACGACCAGCTCACCGGTCTTTTGACCAAGGAATCGCTCTATCTGGCGCTCGAGATGGAGCTGAAGCGCTGCCTCCGGTACGGGCTGCCCCTGACCGTGCTGATGATGGACCTCGACCGCTTCAAGTCGGTGAACGCCACGCACGGACACCTCATGGGCAGCCACGTCCTGGCCGAGGTCGGCCGGCTGATCCGCGAGTCGATCCGTTCAGCCGACGTCGCGGCGCGTTACGGCGGGGAAGAGTTCCTCGCCTACCTGTCCGAGACCGCCCTCCCGGGGGCGACGCTGGCGGCGGAACGCGTCCGCGGCGCCATCGAGGAGCATCCCTTCACGCTGGACGGCGCAACTCTCAGGATCACCATCAGCATCGGCATCGCGGCCTGTCCCGCGCACGGCCGGGATATCGTCTCCCTGGTCCGCCGCGCCGACCTGGCCCTCTACAGGGCCAAGGAGGGCGGCCGCAACCGCACCTGCGTCGAGACGGAGGACTGAGGCGAGAACCGTGCCGGACCGACCGCATGACCGCACGATGGCCATCGACAAGGCCATCCTCGACAGTGGCCGCTTCAAGAAGACCCACGCCTCGCTCGTCGTCCTGCGCGGCGCCCAGATCGGCCGCGATTTCCGGCTGCGCCGCCGGCGCACGCTCGTGGGGCGCGGACCCGAGGTGGACATCCGGGTCCTGGACGATCTCGCCTCGCGCGAGCACGCCAGCATCGAGCACGAGTGGGATGAGGGGAGGAAGTTCGGGCGCTACGTCCTGCACGACCTCGGCAGCACCAACGGCACCCTGGTCAACAACCGTCCCGCCGAGCACATCGAGCTGAAGGAGGGGGACAAGATCCAGGTCGGCGGCACCCTCCTCAAGTTCGTGCTGCTCGACGAGATCGAAGTCCGCTATCACGAGGAGGTCCGGAACCGCATCACCTACGATCGGCTCACCGGTCTTCTCACCAAGGAATCGCTCGACTTGGCTCTGGAGATGGACCTGAAGCGCTGTCGGCGCTATGGTCTCCCGATGGCGGTCCTGATGATGGACCTCGATCACTTCAAGTCGGTCAACGACACCCACGGCCACCTGGTGGGGAGCCACGTGCTGGCGGAAGTCGGGCGCCTGATCCGCGAGTCCCTCCGCGACGACGACGTGTCGGCGCGCTACGGCGGCGAGGAGTTCATCGCCTACCTCTCCGAGCGGACCGGGCTGGAAGCGCGGCAGGCCGCCGAGCGGATACGCCGGACCATCGAGCACGAGCGGATCACCTACGCGGGGGTGGAGGTCGCCGTGACCATCAGCATCGGGGTCGCGCTGTTCCCGGCGCACGGGGACGACGTCCAGACTCTGATCGGGCGCGCCGACAAGGCCCTGTACCGCGCGAAGGAAGAGGGCCGCAACCGCGTCTCGGTCGAGCCTCTGGAATGAGACCGGCCGCGGCTGCTAGCCGCGGCGACGCGTGCCGGAACTGCGGGGACGGCCCGCGGCGGAGGCCTTCGGCGGGCCGGCCAGCTCCCGGATCTCATCCTCTTCGAGGAGCCGGTCGCTGTTCTTCGCGGCGGCGAAGATTCGATCGACCACTTCGTCCTTCGGCTCCAGGCCGTGCTGCTCCATCCAGAAGATGACGTTCGACCGGCCGCTCATCGGACCGATGCGGATCGTCTGGCGGAAGCCGAAATCGGAGGCCGGGACGCCGGAGTAGACGCGGTCGGCCAGCCACGGATCGTTCTTGCGCAGCGCCTTGATGACCGCCGCGGCGTGCACGCCGGTGCCGGTCTCGAAGGCGTCCGGGCCGACCACGGGATAGTTGGAGGGGATCGGCACCCGGCACCCTTCGGAGACCAGGCGGCAGTACTCGCCCAGACCCGTCAGGTCGCGGTCGATCCAACCGAGCAGCTTCAGGTTCACCAGGATCAGGTCCATCGGGGTGTTCCCCGCCCGCTCGCCGATGCCCAGCGCGCATCCGTGCACCCGCGTGGCGCCCGCGGCTATCGCGGCGAGCGTGTTGGCGAGTCCCAGGCCGCGATCGCGGTGGCCGTGCCAGTCGATGCCGACGTGGGCACCGCTCTCCTCGACGATCCGCGCCACGAAGCGGACCACCTGCACGGCCCCGTGGGGCGTCGCGTGACCCACCGTGTCGGTCACGCACAGACGCCGCGCCCCGCAGTCGATGGCGGTCCTGTACAGGCGCCGCAGCGTGTCGGGATGCGCGCGACAGGTGTCCTCGGTGACGTACATCACCGGAAGCCCTTCCCTGACGGCGAACCTGACCGACTCCTCCGTGCGCTGCTGAAGCAGATCGATCGACCAGTCCTCCGCGTACTGCCTGATCGCCGATGAGCCGATGAACAGGCAGGCCTCCACCGGGAGACCCGTGGACGAGGCAATCCGCGCGATCGGCTCGATGTCACGCGCCATCGTGCGCGCCGCGCAGTTCGGACGGATGGACAGCTTCTCCTCCACGATCTGCCGGCACAGCGCGGTCGAGTCGGCGACCGCCTTCGGGCCCGCGCCCGGCAGGCCGACGTCGGCCGTGTCGATGCCGAGCGCGTCCATGGCGCGCAGGATCCTGCCCTTCATCTCGATCGGCGGATCGGTGACGCTCGGTCCCTGCAGACCGTCGCGCAGCGTCTCGTCGTCGAGACCGATCGGAAGGGACGGTCTTGCCGGGAGGTCGGAGAGGTTCCAGTCGTAAACGAGATCGTCGGGATGGTCGCCGTCGCGCGCCATGCTTCGATTCTAGGACCCCCCCGATGGGGTGTCAACCGACCGTCGGGACCCCGCGTCCGCGGCCCGGTCGGAGCCCCGCGACTTGCCCTGTGGCGAGGCGGGCACTAGGTTATGCATCGCTCGTCCGGTCGCCCGGGGAGGAGGGGGATTCATGAAATCGCGCAGGATTTGCAGGCCGCTGTCGAACGCCCTGGTCTCGCTGCCGCTGGCGCTCGTTCTGCTGTGCGCCGCACCGAGTCCCGCCCTCGCGCTGGGAGACTGGATCGGCGCCGAGGGCTCGTACTGGCACCAGAGCCAGGACGGCGGCGCCTCGATCGACGGCTCGATCCTGAACGGCACGACCTTCGACTTCCACGACACTCTCGGCCTCGACAAGACCGACAACACGGTCATGGGGCGGGTCTGGTTCCGCTGGAGCAAGACGCGGCTGGTGTTCGATTATTTCGACTCGTCCAGGTCGGGAGACACGACTCTCGGTCAGTCGTTCGTGTTCGACGACAAGCTCTACACCGCCGGCCAGAACTTGAAGAGCGACCTCGACGTGAAGCTCCTCCAGGGCAAGTTCCTGTTCAGCATCGCCGACCTGAAGCTGGTGGACGTGGGGCTCGGTCTGGGCGTGAACCAGGCCAAGATCAAGATGGACCTCAAGGGCTCCGTGAGCGGCCAGGCCTCGCTGGACCAGAGCGTCCCCTACCCGACCCTGGCGGCCTACGTCACGATCAAGCCGCTGCCCGGTTTCCACATCAAGGCGGAGCTGAACGGCGTGCAGGCGACCGTGTCGGGGACGCACGTGGACATCATCGACGCCCGCGTGCAGGCCGAGATGTACGTGGCCCACGTCCTCGGGTTCTTCGCCGGGTACCGCCAGTTCCGCTTCGACGTCACCGACAAGGACTTCGGCTCGGTCAACAACACCTACAAGGGGCCGTACATCGGCGTCGGAGTGAAGTTCTAGCGGATCGAAAGGCGCCCGGCCCCGCTCCACCCGCCGCTCGTGTAGGATTGGGCCTCGATGCCACCGGGGCCGAGCGTCCGCGTCCTCCTGTTCAACCCGGACCGTCCCGCGACCCGGCCTGCGATCGACTGGATCGTCGAGCGCCAGCGGCATGCACGCGTGATCGTTCCGCCCTCTCTCTGGCGCCCGGAGCTCCTGCCGGCTCGCGCCCTGCACGAGCCGTTCCTTCCGGCCGACTCCGACGCCGCGCTTCAGGCCACCGAGCTGTCGGCGTCCCTGTCCCCGCACCGGGGAGGCGCCGGGATCGTCGTGGAGGCGACGATCCTCGCGCTTTTGGAGGGCGGCGCCGTCATCGCCGCGGACACCGGGATGTTCCGCGATCTCATCCCCCTGTCCTCCTGGTCGATGAACCTGCCGGAGCGCCCGACGGACGGCCTGCTCGTGCAGCACCTCGGGATCGCGGGGCGGGTGCGCGAGGCGTGGAGCGACGCCTCCGGGGAGGCCCTGGATGCAATCCTCTCCGCCGACGCCCCGCGGCTGGCGCGCGCGGCACGCGCCCGACGCCTCAGGGCGCGCAGGGACGGCCCGGATCGATTCGGCAGGCTCGCGAAGAAGAGCGCCGGCCTGCGGCCCGCCGTCGTCTACCTCGATCTCCTCGCGTCACCCGGGGCGGGCACCGCGGCGTTCGCGGATCGGCTGCGCCTTCTCGACCGGACGCGCGCCCTGTCACTCCTGTCGGTCGCCGCGGCGGTGTTCATCTGAGCGGCCCCCGGTCCACGTGGAAGTGTTACCCTCGGGACCGAACGTCCCATGCGAAGGAGACGACTCCATGCGACTGAACGGAACATTCACACCGGGTCGGGGATGGCGCGCGATCGCGGTCACCTCCCTGGCGATCCTGGCGACCGCGGCCGGCGCGCCCGGCGAAACGACTCCGGACAAGGGTCGAGAACCGGCGTGCGATGCCATCCAGAAGCTGCCCGCGGTGGCGCAGGCCGAGGTCATGGCCGTCGCCCGCATCCTGGCGCTCAAGCCGGCGATGGCGATCGACTTCGCCTCCAAGACCGGCGAGATGTGCCTCAACACCGGCGGACCGGTGATGGCGCACTACAGCACGAAGCCCGAGGACACAGACGAGGACATCGTCTACTTCATCGACGCCGCCCCGCTGGTCGCGAAGGGCTTGCGCCTGTCGGAATTTCCCGCCATCGACCCGCAGCGGGGGACGATGAAGCCCGGCGCCTGGTATCGCTATGAGGGGAAGGGAACGGAGCCGCATCACGGCATGGAGATGAAGGACCGGACCTGGCTCATCGTGGCCATCGACGTGCAGTAGGAGTGTCGGCGCATGAGATGGATCCCCAGGAGGCACAGCGGCACCGTCGCCGCGACCAGGTACAGAGCACGTCCCACCCGAGATCCGGTGGCGTACGTCCCAGGCCCAGCTCGCGGATGACGCGCGCCGCGTGAGTCGTCGGCCATTTTCCGAAGGTTACGGGATACCGGGGCCGGGTGGCAAGGGCCGACACAGGCCCCCGGGGGGGAGCCCGGCGCCCCCTGCGGGGCGCCGGGCCGTGCCGACTGACAGCGCTTTGAGGTGGGAGGAACGGCCCGGGCGAAGTCCGCGGCCCCCGCCGGAGGACGGGAGCCTGAGTTCTAGATATCGTCGTCCGCCGCGCCTGACCGGGCTTCCAACTCGGCCTGCGCCGCCTCCAGCCTGGCCCTGGCCTGATCCATCCTGCTGCGGACGCGCTCCTGGATGAGGGCGGCGAGGTCGGCCTGCTTCTGGTGGCGCTCCCTCTGCGGATCCCTGGAGCGCGACTCCTCCTGCTCCTCCTCGGGAGGCTCCTCCGGCTTGGGCAGCGTGACGGTGACGTTCTGCTCACGGCGGTCGCGCACGATGCTGATCGGGAAGGCCTTGCCGCGGTGGCCGCGCAGGAGGCTCCGCAGATCGGCGGCGTCGGAGATTCTCTCGCCGTCCACTTTCACGATCACGTCCCCGGCGCGCAGCCCTGCGCTCTCCGCGGGGCTCCCCTTCTTGACCGAGCGCACCAGCACCCCGTCTCCGCTTTTCACGCCGAAGTACTCGCCGAGCTGATCGCCGAGGTTCTCGACGGAGACCCCCAGGCGCGAGGAGGACGGGACGCTCCCGAGGAACGGTATGTCCGGCAGGTCGATGTCGGGCATCTCGATAGGCGGGATCTCGATCCGCCTGTGGAACATCCCCCCGTGCTCCTCACCGTCGTGCTCGGCGACCTTGACCTTCACCACCCGCGTCTCCCCATCGCGCAGCGTCTTGACCGTCACGGTGCGGCCGGGCGGAGTCTCGCGCACCATGCGCGTGAGCTGCATGGCGCCCTCGATGCGCGTCCCCTGGTACTCGAGGATCACGTCTTTCTTCTGAAGACCAGCCTCCTCGGCGGGGCTGCCCGGCATCACGGAGGTGACCTCGGCACCGGTCTCCTCCTTCATGCCCAGCTCCTTTGCCCTTTCGGAAGTGATGTCGGCGATGCTGACGCCGAGCCACGAGCCCTCCGACGACATGAAGATCATGTGGTCGCGGGGGGCGCGGGGCGCCGGCCGCGGAGTGGACGGCGTCTCTCCGGAGGCCGGGGACGGCGGCGGCGCCGGCCGCGCGGCCGAGGCCGGGGCGGCGGCGAGCAGGAGCAGCGTTGCCAGGACGACGGGCGTTCTCGACATGGACGTGACCTCCCGGTTCATGGTTCGGTTATCTTGGTCTTCTGGATAGCGATGTGGCCGTCGAGGGTCCGGATCTTGATGAGCGAGCCCCCACCGGCGATGGAGCCTTCGCCGATCTCGACCGGCCGGCCGGCGTCCTCCGCCTCACGGTAGACGCGCAGCGGGAAGGCGCTCTTGATTCGGTTCCCCTTCGAATTGTCGACGACGGCGCGGATGGTCAACGGCAGGGTCTCGGGCACCTCCAGCGTGACGTCCCCCTGCCACGTCTGCAGGTCTGAATCGAACAGCGAGCGGGCCGTCCCGAGAAGCTCGGCCTGGATGCTCCCCGCCGAGGTGACCGCCCGGATCGGTCCCCCGATCCCCTTGAGGAAGATGGGACCCGCTCCGCTCTCGCAGCGCACACCGCCCCCCGCCGAGGTGATCCGGATGCTGCCGCCGCCGGTCGCGGCCGTCACCTCGCCCTTCGAGCGTCCGACGCTGATGCTCCCTCCCGATGTCTGCGCCGACACGTCGCCATCGGCCGACTCGACGAGCACGTTCCCGCCGCCGGTCTCGGCGCGCACCTGGTCGGAGACGCTCCTGATCACGACGTCGCCGCCGGACGTCTGCGCCACCACTTCTCCGGCCGCCGACTCCAGGCGCACGTTCCCCCCGGCCGTGATCAGCCGGGCCGCCGCCCCGACGGTGCCGACGTCGATGTTCCCGCCGCGCGTCTCGGCCTTGAGCGTCCCGCCCAGACGGTCGACCGTGATGTTGCCGCCGCGCGTGGCGAGGGTCGCCCGGCCCGCGAGCCCGCTCGCCGCGACGTCCCCTGCACCGGTCACGACCTCGATCTCCTCGGTCTTCGCCGGCACTTCGATCTCGAAATCGGCCGACAGATCGCGCGCCGCCCCCGCAGCGGAGGCCTGGCCCCGGAACAGGAGCACGCCGCCGATCATCGAGGCGCTCATCTGCATCCCGTCGAGGAGGCGCCGCGCCGCGGCGTCGTCTCCTCCCCGGGTGCGCACGTGGATGCGGTAGCGGACTACGGGGCCGGAGCCGGCCCGCACGGTCACCGATCCGAGGTCGGTCTCGATGCGGATGCGGGTCGCCGGCTCGCGCACCACCCCCGCGATCTCGTGCACCAGGAAGCGCCCCTCTGCGTAATAGCGCGCCTCCTGGGCGCGGAGCGAGGCGGCCACGGCGCAGGCGCAGAGCACGGCGATCACCCAGGAGCGGAGAACGGGACGCCGGCTCATCGCGCGCGCTCCTGCGGCAGCATCTCGCTGACCAGGGCGGCCGAGCGCAGGCGCACGTACTCGTTGGGATCCTGGTCGGCCAGCCGTTTCAGCACCGCCAGCGTCTCGGGGCCTCGCGTCCCCTGGAGCGCGTCGACGGCCCGCACGCGCACTCCAGGATTCGTGTCCTTCACGAGCGCATCGATGATGGCGCCGCGTACTTCGGGGTCGTCGGCCGCGCGCCCCCTCAGGGCCTCGAGGGCCTTGAGCCGGGCGCCGGCGTTGTCGTCGTCGCGCACCGCGCGCACGAGGGCGGCGCGCACCTCGCGATCGTCGACGTGACCGCGCAGAACGTCGAGGGCTTCCAGCCGCAGCCCGGCATTCCGGCTGTCGCGCACCGTGTCGACCAGCACCCGGCGGATCCGCGGGTCGCCCGCTGTCCCCGAGAGGGACGTACGTCGCAGCGTGTCGTAGGTCAGGCTGATCCGGTCGGAGAGCGGATCGGTCTCGTGGAAATCGACGTTGGCGATCGTGGTCCCCGCCTCCAGGGCCGTCTCCGGGCGGGCCCCCAGCGACGAGAGCCCCGATCCGGGAAAGACGCGGCCGAAGGCGAAGCCTGCCGCGAGCAGAGCCGTGGCCCACGCGGGCGACAGCCGCACTCTCCAGCCTCGGAGCGCCGCGGCGGTCCCGGAACGACTCCCCGCGGTCGTCGCTCCGCCCAGGGCCCGGTGCAGGTCCTCGCGACATCGTCGCAGAAGATCCGGGGCGGGCTCCCCTTCCGACGAGCGGGCGACGAGCTCCATCAGCCGCCGCTCCTCCTCCAGCACGGCCGCGCAGGTCGGGCAGTCATGAAGATGCGTCTCCAGGTCGCGGCGCTCCGCCTCCTCCAGCTCGTCGTGGATCATCATCACGATGGATTCGCGGTTCTTTTCACAGAGCATCATTCCACCCCATTCGCCCTCTCGGGTCGGCCCCCGAGTCGGACGGTTCTGTCGCGAGATGGGGCCCGGCCGGACGCCCCATCGGCCGCGATCTCTCTGAGGTCGGCGAGCGCCGCGCGCAGTCGCTGGTGCGCCCGGTACAGGCAGTTCCGGATCGTCTGGTCGGAGGTCTCCAGGATCTCCGCGATCGCGGCCAGGCGCAGCCCCTGGTCGTGCCGCAGCTCGAACACCAGCCGCTCGCGCTCCGGCAGGAGCGCGAGCGCCTCGACGACGCGGCGGCGCACTTCGCCCGATTCGAGGACCCTCTCAGGATCGCTCCCCGGCCGCCGGTCGACCAGAAGCCGGGCCGCCTCGACGGTCCAGCGGTCCCCGCGCTCGCCGTCGAGCGGGAGAAGCGGAGCGTTCCGCCGTCCGGCCCGGTGCCGGCGCGTGTGGTCCAGGCACAGGTTCGTGACGATCCTGTAGAGCCAGGTCCCGAAGGAGCACTCGCCCCGGAACTCGCCGATCGTGCTGAACGTCCTGAGAAACGCCTCCTGGTAGATCTCACGCGCCTCCTCCTCGGACCGCACGATCCTGAGCGCCAGCCGGAGCACGCCCGAGTCGTAACGGCGCACCAGGTCCTCGAATGCCACAGCACTCCCCCGCTGCGCCTCGCCGATGAGTCGAGCCTCATCCGGTGGATTCACGTTCCCCGGCTCTCCGCTGGCCCCCTGCATCTTCATTGGACGCATTCCGCGCGTTGATGTGAGCAGGATAAGCGAACGGACGGGTGGTGACGACCCGAAGCCACGTGGGGGCGACCCGGGCCCCGTCGCGACTCAGGATCCGGAGGGGGTGCCGTCAATCAAAGGGGCGTAGACCGCGTAGTCCCGAGCGCTGAAGACGACGAACCGCACCTCGCGCGGACGGCCGTGCTCGGTCACGAAAGCCGCCACAGCGTCGCAGGCGATGCGGGCGGCCCGCTCGACGGGGAATCCGTAGATCCCGGTGCTGATGCAGGGGAAGGAAACGGACTCCGCGCCGACGGCGAGGGCCTGGGCCAGGCTGGCGGCGTAGGCGCTGCGGAGCGCCGCGTCCTCGCCGTGGCCGCCCCCCCGCCACACCGGCCCCACGGCATGGATGACGAAGCGCGCCTTCAGCCGGCCGCCCCCGGTGACGACCGCCTGTCCCGTGGGGCAGCCCCCCTGCCTGGCCACGATCGAGCGGCACTCTTCGAGGATCTGCGGGCCGCCCGCCCGGTGGATCGCGCCGTCGACGCCTCCGCCGCCCAGAAGGGATGTGTTGGCGGCGTTCACGATCGCGTCGGTGTCCTGCAGGGTGATGTCCCCCTGGACCAGGACGAGCCTCGAGTCGCCGACCGTAAGCACCTGCATGACCGGCCCCCTCGAGGGCCTACCCCTTGATCAGCGTGCGGCTCTGCTCCCGCATGAACTGGGCGGCGTAGTAAGGTCCGCCGGAGGACTTGCCCGACGAACCGCTCCCCTTCCAGCCTCCGAAGGGGTTGATCCCGGGCCAGGCGCCGGTCGTGGCGCCGGCGCGCCGGTTGACGTAGACGACCCCCGCTTCGATCCGATCGAAGAACTTCTTGATCTCCGTTTCGTCCCGGCTGAACAGACCCGCGGTGAGACCATACTCGGTCCGGTTCGCAAGCTCGATCGCCTCCTCGAACGTGTCGAACTCCCACAGGCAGGTGATCGGCAGGAACATCTCGTCGTGCATCAGCCGGTGCTCCTTCGGCAGCCCGCCGATGAGGGTCGGCTTCACGAAGAATCCGTGGTCGTACGGCTCGCCGCGCAGCAGCTCGCCACCCGCCAGGATCTTTCCGTCCTTTCTGCCGATCTCGACGAACCGGGCGTACTTGTCGTGGGCCGCCTTGTTGATGACCGGACCGAGCCAGTTCTCCTTCCTGACCGGATCTCCGATGGCGATCCGGTTCGTCTTCTCGACCAGGAGGTCGGCGAACGGCCGGGCCACGGACTTGTGCACGTAGATGCGCGAGCAGGCGCTGCACTTCTGTCCCTGCAGACCGAAGGCGGATTTCAGGACACCGTCCGTCGCCGCCTCGAGATCGGCGCTGGCGGCGATGATCGCAGGATTCTTGCCGCCCATCTCGGCGATGCACGGCTTCGGATAGGAGCGCGAGAATTTCCTGAAGATGTCGAAGCCGACTTCGCGCGAGCCCGTGAACAGGATGCCGTCGGCGCCCGCGTTCGTCACCAGCTCGTCTCCGACGCTCGACCCCGGACCCGTCACGTAGTTGAAGACTCCCTCCGGCAGTCCGGCTTCGCGGTAGCATTCCGCCAGGGCGTAGCCGGTCATCGGCGTGTCGGTCGCCGGCTTGAAGACGACCGTGTTCCCTCCCAGGAGCGCCCCCGATGAGGGCCCTCCCGAGAGCGCCATCGGGAAATTGAAGGGGGAGATGATGACCCAGACTCCGAACGGGCGCAGGACGTCCCGGTTGTCCTCCTTGTCGGACAGCCGGTCCATAGGCTCTTCGAACCCCTGGTGTCTTTCCAGCTGGTCGCAGTAGTAGTTCATCAGGTCGGCCGTCTCCTGGCCGTCCCCCATCGCCTCCAGGCGGTTCTTGCCCACCTCCAAGCTCATGAGAGCGGCGATGTCGTAGCGGCGCTTCTCGATGATCGACGCGGTCTTGCGGATGAAGGCGACCCGCTCTCGCCAGGGGAGGTCGCGCCAGACGGTCTCGTACGCCTTGCGCGCGGAGGCGATCGCCGCCTGGGCGTCGGCGCGGGAGCCGCTCGCGAAACGGCCGAGCACGATACGGGTGTCGCTCGGACTCGTGTCGGCGAACGTTTCCTTGGCCGGGATTTCCCGGCCGCCGATGAGGAGGCCGTGCGTCTTCCCCAGAGCCCCCTTGACCCTTTCGACCGCCTCGTCGTACGCCTTGTTGAACTCGGGAGTCTGGCCCGCCGCCAGGGTCGCGTAGGTCACCTTGGGGGCGGCCGAACGGGTATCAGCCATCGTCGCTCACCTCCTGCTGGAAGATCCGCATTCTATCCCAAGGCGCGCGTCACGTCAGCGCCGCAGGAGGTCGCGCGCCAGCTCCCTGAGGCGGGGGTCCGTCTCCCGCGCGATGTAGTCCTCGATCACCCCGCGGGCCGCGGGCCCGGCGATGGTCACGATTGCGCGTGCCGCCGCCTCGCGCACCTCGGGAACGGGGTCGGACAGGACGGCGCGCAGCGGCGTGATCCCCCCGCTCAGCCCCAGGTCTCCGAGGGCCCGCGCCGCCGCGACGCGGGCGGCCGACCCGCCGTCGCGGAGCGCTGTCGACACCGGCACGAGCGCCCGCTCGTCACCGACGCGCCCCAGGGCGGCGAGAAGGCTCTCCAGCCGCAGGCCGGCCGGCTCCGCTGCCGTCAGCCTCACGACCTCCCCGAGGAGGAGCGGCGTCGCCCGGCCGGCGAACAGGACGAGGGAATCGACCGCCGCAGCCCGGACCGGGGGGAGGGGATCCCCCATGAGATCCACGAGCGCCGGCATCCCCCCTTCGTCGCCCAGCCGCCCGAGCCCCCGGGCCACGAGGTCCCGCACCCTCTCATCCGGGTCGGCCGCCGCCTTGAGCAGGACCGGCAGCGAGCGCTCGGAGGGAAGGAACGACAGCTCGTACACCGCGTCGGCGCGCACCTGGGCCCCGTCATCGAGAAGATCGCGACGCAACGCCTCGAAATTGTCGCGCGCTGCCGTGAATCCACGCACCGTCGTGACGGTGAGATCGGGTCGCAGCACCTCGACCCTGATTCGTCTGCGTCTCTTCCCGGCCTGCTGCGGGTCGACGTCGTACCCCACGTAGTACTGGCTCTGGAACTCCTCGCCCAGGCGGGCGAAGAGCGTCTCGAGATCCCCCCCGGTGTAGAGAAGGCGGCCGCCCGTCTCTTCGACGAATCCTTCGAACGGCAGCCAGGAAGTCGTGCTCATCCCCGGACGGACGCCGTAGACCGTCGTCCCGGTCCTGAAGCACAGCCGGATCAGGTCCTGCAGGTAGAGCGACTGGAAGACCGAGCCGCCGCGCTCGATGTCGTTGTCCAGGCCGTCGCTCACGACCAGGATCACCTTGCGCCCCGCGCGGGAGCGCAGGTCGCGCAGCGTCGTCTCGATGGATCGGAAGATCGCCGTGCCCCCGAAGGCGGTGCCGACCCGCTTCAGGGTCTTTTCCGGATCGCCCGGGTCGCCGGTGAAATTCTGCAGGACGGTCAGATCGTCGTTGAACTTGGCGACCATGATCTCGTCCCCCGGCCGCAGCGTCGCCAGGAGCGCCTGCGCCGCCTCGCGCACCTTCTTCACCTGGCTCCCCATGCTGTAGGACAGATCGAGGAGCACGGCGACCGACAGCGGCCGGTCGCGTCGCGTCCCCTCCGGGCCGAAATCGGCCAGCTCCATCTCCTCGCCGTCCTCCAGCACGCGGAAGTCGTCCCGTGACAGGCCGCGAACGGGCTTCCCCTGCCGCTCGACCACGGTCACCGTCAGTCCGACCCGGAGGTAGGGCCTCTGGACCACCCTCACGTATTCGCGCAAAGGAGTCGTGGCCGGCGGGGGCGTGGAGACGGCCGGTTCACCGGCGCGCGGCGCGCCGATGGAACCGAAGGAGAGCAGAAGAGTCACGAAGGCCAGACTCAGGAGCTGGAGCCGTCGGACGATCATGGCCGGGCGCCTCATGGCCTATTGTCCACCCGAAGCGGGACCTGTGTCAGCGGCCAGTCTGCGATCGAGGGGCGCTGATGCAGCGCCTTGACTGTCGCCAATCTGCCGGCGGCCTCAGGCGTCCCCCGTGCGAGGCGGGCCGCAACGCGGCACGGCGATTTCGAACCGTGCCATGCGCCGCGGTTGGGCGCCGGCTTACCCGCGCGTGTGAGCATGAGCCGCGCCGCGCTGCGGCCCGCCTCGCACACCGGGGCCCCCAGGGGCCGGCAGGTCTGGCGCAGGACGGCCCCGTGTGCGAAGATGCGCCGACGCCGTGGACAAGGCGCGACGGCGACGAGGGACGGATGAAGAGCCTCGAAGAGACCTACCGCAGGCCGATCGGCGAGGAGCTGTCCTACGTGTGCGATCGTCTGAAGGCGGACGAGGTGGAGATCCTGGGCAAGGCGTTGCGGCGCGGGCTGCTCGAGATCTACAAGGCGGTCGTCCTGCACGAGCTCGCGACCGGACGCATCGACCGCAAGGAGGCGTCGCACCGCCTCGGCAGCCGGGTCGTGGAGCGCTCACTGTCGGAGCGGAAGGCCGCGATCGCGGGGCGCCCTCAGCGACCCGGGCCGCGAAAGATTCCGCGCCGGCGGAACAGGTAGTACATCAGTCCGGCGACCGCGGCCATCAGGCCGTAGGCGAAGAGTGAACCGTGCTTCCAGCGGAGCTCCGGCATGTCCTGGAAGTTCATGCCGTAGATGCCGGTGATCAGGGTCAGCGGCATGAACAGCGTGGTGATGACCGTGAGGGCCCGCATGATCTCGTTGGTCCGGTTCGAGACGATCGACAGGTGGGCCTCCAAAGCACCCGCGACCAGCTCGCGGTACGAGTCGGCCAGGTCGGTGATCCGGACCAGATGGTCGTAGACGTCGCGCAGGTAGATGGCGCTGCGCTCGTCGATCAACGAGAACTCGCGCCGGCTGAGACGCAGGAGGGTCTCGCGCTGGTGACCGGAGAAGCGGCGCAGACGGACCAGCGCCTTGCGCAGGCCAAAGACATCCTGCAGGATGGCCGAGGTCGTGGCCTCGAAGCAGGCCTTCTCGATCTCCTCGATCCGCTTCTGGAAGTTCTCCATCAGGGGCAGGTACAAATCAACTTGATGATCGAGCGTCCGGTAGAGGATCATCCCCGGCCCGTGGGCCATGAGGAGCGGGTTCTTGCGGACGCCGTCGAGGGCCGCCTCGACGCTTCTGGACTTCTCGCCGTGGTAGGTGACGAGGTAGTTAGGTCCCAGGAAGATCGACAGCTGCCGGGTGCGGAACTCGCGCGCCGAGCTTTCGGGATGAACACCGTGCGTCAGGATGAAGAGATAGGAGCCGTAGTCGTCGATCTTCGGGTTGTGGCGCCGCGATTCGCAGTCTTCGAGGGTCAGAGGATGAAACCGGAACACCGAGGTCAGAACGTCCGAGTCGTCCTTGCCCGGCCCGCTGAGGTCGATCCAGAGCGTCGTGCCCGTGGCGGCGAGGAGGGCGGGCAGCCGATCCTTCGCGATTCCCTCTTCGATCCGTCCGTCGGGATGGCAGGCGACGATGGAGAGCAGTCCGCACCTCCGCCGCGGCGGATGATAGCACGCGCCTTCGTCCCGCTCGCCCTGGCGTGTCTCGCCGCGGGCTGCACGGCGGCCCCGCCCGAGCCGCCGGCCGACCTGCTGATCGTCGGCGGCCGGGTCTACACGGTCGAGCCGGAGCGGCCCTGGGCCGAGGCGGTGGCGGTGCGCGGCGATCGCATCGTCAGGGTCGGTACCGAGAAGGATGTCCGGGCCCTCAAGGGGCCGTCGACCCGCGAGTACGACGCGCGCGGCGGCGTCGTCCTCCCGGGGTTCAACGACTCCCACTCGCATTTCCTGGACGGCTCGCTCGGCCTGGACCAGGTGGACCTGACCGGTGCCGTGACCCTGGACGAGATCCAGGGGCGCGTGCGGCGCTACGCGGCCGACCATCCCGACGAACCCTGGATCCTGGGATCCGGGTGGCTGTACTCGACGTTCCCGGAGCGCCTGCCGGGTCGCAAGGATCTCGACGCGGCCGAGACGCGCCGGCCGGTCTTCCTGTATTCCTACGACGGCCACTCGGGATGGTGCAACAGCGCGGCCCTGCGGGCGGCCGAGATCACGGCCCGCACGCCGCAGCCGCCCCCGAGCCAGGGGGAGATCGTCAAGGACCGGAAGACCGGCGAGCCGACCGGGGCCTTGAAGGAGGGGGCCATGGGGCTCATGGAGCGCGTCCTCCCGAAGCCGTCGCACGACAGGAAGATCGCGGCGCTCCTGAAGGGGATGAGGCTGGCCAACAGCTTCGGAATCACGAGCGTCCAGAACTGCAGCGGCGGCCAGGACGAGATCGATCTGTACGCCGAGATGCAGAAGGACGGCCACCTCACGGTGCGCACCTCCACCGCGTTCCCGATGCCCGAGAATCCGGTCCAATTGACCGATTCCCTCGTCGCGCGGATCCTGGCGGCGCAGCGGGCCCACCACGATCACTTCGTGCGCGCCGGCACCGTGAAATTCTTCGCCGACGGAGTCATCGAGTCGAACACCGCCGCGATGCTCGCTCCCTACTCCAACGACAAGGCGCTCCGGGGGACGCCCCGTTACGACGCGCGCCAGCTGCAGGCGATGGTGCGGCGGGTGGACGCCGCCGGCTTCCAGATCTACATCCACGCCATCGGCGACGCCGCCGTGCGCCTGTCGCTCGACGCCATCGAGGCGGCGGAGCGCGAGCACCCCGGGCTGAAGCGGCGCCACCGCCTGGAGCACATCGAGACGATCGACGCCTCCGACATCCCGCGCTTCGGCTCGCTCGGGGTCATCGCCAGCATGCAGCCGTACCACGCCTACCCGGAGCCGAACCTCCTCAACGTGTGGGCCGTCAACGTCGGCCCCGAGCGGGTCGGGCGCGCCTTCGCCTGGAACAGCATCGCCCTGAGCGGAGGCCGGCTGGCGTTCGGCAGCGACTGGCCGGTGGTGACGATGGACGTGATGATCGGCCTGCACAACGCGGTGCTGCGCCAGGACACGGACGGCCGGCCCGAGGGAGGGTGGATCCCGCGGGAGCGCGTGACCCTCGAGCAGGCGATCGCCGCGTACACGATCAACGGCGCCTACGCGTCGTTCGAGGAGGACGTCAAGGGATCGATCAAGGAAGGGAAGCTGGCCGACCTGGTCGTCCTCAAGCCCGACATCTTCCAGGCGCCGCCGCTCGACATCCACAAGGCGAAGGTCCTCCTCACGCTGTTCGACGGCCGGGAGGTGTACCGCGCGGAGGGTGACTGATCCCTAGGACAGAAGCGGCGTCGGGACGAGCCGTCGTCCCTGACGGATGGCGACCAGGTCGGCCAGCATGCCGTAGGCGGTCTGCTCGACGTGCGGCTCCACGATCGACACGTTGATCGTCCCGGCCAGCTCGGTGTCGAGCGTCAGGCCCAGAGACACGCCCGGGAGCGACGCCAGAAAATCCCCCGGCGACATCCCCTCCGCGCGCACGCGCGCCGGTCCATCGAGCGCCGCCTCCGCGATCAGTCGCACCGTCCGGCCGGCCCGGGTCTCGCCGCGCAGCCAGGCCGGGTCGACCGAGGCCAGGGGGGTGCGCTCGACGTCCGGCGGCTTCAGGTTTCGACCCATCAGGACGTTCGCCAGGATGACGATCTTCACGGCCTGGTCCCAGCCCTCCAGATCGTGCGACGGATCGGCCTCGGCGAGACCCAGACGCCGCATCTCGGCGACGGCATCGTCGGCCGGCCGGCCCAGGCTCACGGCCTGCAGCACGTGGTTGCTGGTCGAGTTGAGAACACCCCGGCAGCGCACGATCCGTCCCACCGGCACCGCCGCCTCGACCAGATTGAACACCGGCAGGCAATCCGCCACGGCCGACTCGAAGCGGAACCCCGCGCCCGTGCGCCGCGCGATCGCGAAGAGGTCGCGCGCCGCCAGGGCGACCGGTCCCTTGTTGGCCGTGACGACCGACATCCCCTGTTCGAGCGCCGTGCGCACGTGCGACAAGGCGGGCTCGCCGGTCCTCGGCTCCAAAGGCGTCGTCTCGAACAGAAGATCGACGGGAGCATCGCGCAGCGCGTCCGGCAGCCGGCCGGGCGACGACCAGCCGTCGCGCAGCGCCGCTTCGAGATCGATCCCCCCGGGCTCGACCCAAGCACCGCGGCGGCCGCTCGCGAGGAGCGTCGTCTCGAACGTCAGATGGTGCCGCCTGCCGATCTCGTCGCGCCGCTCCAGAAGGAGACGCGCCAGGGCGCGGCCGACGTTCCCGAACCCCGCGAACCCGAGACGGACGTGACGACGGTCCATGGACGCCGATCATACGCGCGGTCCGTCCCGGCGCGCGTTCCGCGTTTCGCGACGTGGTCGCCGAGAGTGACAGTGACGCGCAGCCTGGGGTAGGATCGGCGCCGTTTTTCCACGGGAGCCGCGTTCTCGGACGATCCACACGGAGGAAGAGTCATGCCTGATCGGATCAGGATCCGCTTCGGAGAGGCGATGGGGGAAGGCAGCCAGGACTGGCTGTGGACCGAGCCGGAGATCGTGATCGGCGAGATGGATGGTCCGGTCGGCCAGGCGTTCGCGACGATCATGGGACAGAGCGCCGGCTTCTCGCGCTTCTTCTGCCTGGTGGACGGCGGTAAGATGGTGAAGCCGGCGACCATCATGGTGCCCAAGGTGCAGCTGAAGAAGATGGCGGACGTGATGGTCTACGGCGGCCCCGTCCAGGCCGGCATCGCCGACGGCGTGCTCGACGCCGTGGAGGCCGGAATCATCCCGAAGAACAAGGCCGAGAGCCTGTGCATCATCTCCCTGGTGTGGGTCGACCCGCGCCTGTCGGACATGAAGGATGCCGACTTCAACGAGCTCTACCGCAACAACCGCTCCGCCATGAAAGAGGCGATCCAGAAGGCGCTCCGGGGAAAGCCTTCCGTGCAGGACCTCCTCAAGGAAGATCGCTCGATGCCGCGCCACATGTACTTCAACCGCGAGAAGAAGAAGTGGATTCTCGACTAGCTCGGCGACGGGAGGTGTCGAATGCCTGAAAAGCTTCCGGTCATCCCGGACCAGGAGATCACGATTCGTCTGGAGAAGGAGCTTCCCGGCTGGAAGCTGGAGGACGGCTGGCTGCGCCGCAAGTACAGCACGGACGGCTGGCCGACCACGCTGATGCTGGTCAACGCCATCGGCTTTCTCAGCGAGGCGGCCTACCACCATCCGGACCTCGAGGTCACCTGGGGGAAGGTCTGGGTCAAGCTGAAGACGCACGCCTCGGGCGGCATCACCGAGAGGGACCTGGCACTCGCGAAGGAGATCGAGAAGCACGCCCTCTGGCGGCCGGGCAAGGGTTCGGTGCTGGAGGGATCGCCGAACAAGTTCGTGTTCAGCAAGTAGGGCCGTGGGGGCATGACCGCGGCTCTGAGATTCGTCCGCGGCGCTCACCCTAGGAGCGTGTCCGAGACATGACCGCCCCGGAGACACCCGCCCGCGTCGTCGTCCTCGGCGGCGGCTTCGGCGGCCTCTACGCCGCCCGGGCGCTCCGGCGCGCCCCGGTGCGCCTGACGGTCGTCGATCGCCGCAACCACCATCTGTTCCAGCCGCTGCTCTACCAGGTCGCCACGGCGGCGCTGAACCCGAGCGACATCGCCATGCCGATCCGGCGGATCCTGCGGCGCCAGAAGAACGCCACGGTCATCCTCGGCGAAGCGACCGCCATCGACGTCGAGGCGCGCAAGGTTCTCCTGGCGGACGGCGAGGTGCCGTACGACTTCCTGATCGTGGCCACCGGGGCGGCCCACTCCTACTTCGGGCACGACGACTGGGCGCCGTTCGCACCGGGGCTGAAGACGATCGAGGACGCGCTCGCGATCCGCAGACGGATCCTGCTCGCCTTCGAAGCAGCCGAGCGCGAGACCGACCCCGCAAGACGCCGCGGCTGGCTGACCTTCGTCGTGGTCGGGGGCGGCCCGACCGGCGTGGAGATGGCCGGGGCCGTGGCCGAGATCGGACGGCACATCCTGCGCCGGGACTTCCGCAGCATCGACCCGGGGTCGGCCCGGGTCGTCCTGGTCGAAGCGGGACCGCGCATCCTGGGGACGTTCGACGCGCGCCTGTCGGAGAAGGCCAAGAGGGCCCTCGAGCGCCTCGGCTCGGAAGTCGTCACGGGGTCGCCCGTCACCGCGATCGACGCGACCGGCGTGACGCTCGGCGGGAGACGGATCGATTCGCGCAACGTCCTGTGGGCCGCGGGCGTGGCCGCGTCACCGATCGCGCGATCGCTCGGCGTTCCGCTCGATCGCGCCGGGCGCGTCGCGGTCAAGGCGGACCTGACGCTGCCGGGCCATCCCGAGGTCTTCGTGATCGGCGACCTGGCGTCGCTGCAGCAGGACGGCCGACCGGTCCCGGGAGTGGCCCCCGCCGCCATCCAGATGGGGCGTCACGCGGCGCGCAACATCCTGCGCGCGCTCGGCGGCCGTCCGCTCGAAGCGTTCCGTTACCGCGACAAGGGCTCCCTGGCGACCATCGGCCGGGCGGCGGCGGTGGCGCAATTCGGCCGGATCCTCCTGTCGGGCTTCGTGGCCTGGCTGGCCTGGCTCCTGATCCACATCTCCTTCCTGATCGGCTTCCGCAACCGGCTGGTCGTGATGCTGGAGTGGACGTGGCTGTACGTGCGCTACGAGAGCGGCGCCCGCCTCATCACCGGCGAGACCGGCCCCCTCCTCAATCGCGATACAGCCAGCCGGCGATGAGGGCTGCGAACACGGATCCGATTCCCAGGTCCAGCGCCCAGCAGAACGGGAAGATCCGGCCGAAGGTCGCCCAGGAGGCGGTCCCGAGATTGCCCGGAACCCCGATGGCGAAACCGGCCATGACGCCGAGCTTGAGCGCGGTCACCGGGCCGGGGCCCCAGGTCACCCTCACGGCGGCATACAGCGAAGCGATGATCCACGCGAGGACGAAGAGCGTGACGATCCAGAGAGGCATGAACGGCAGGCGTGGGGTGGCCTGGAACGACCCCGCGGCGGTCGCCTTCTCGTAGCGGCTGGCGAGCAGGATCCCTTTCACCACCATGCTCCAGGCATTCCACACCACGCCACCGACGAGCGCGCCGATCAGAATCCGCTTCGAGTTGACGGACATCGGTCTCCTCCACGGAAATCCCCCGCCGATCCTGCCGGGGGGCACGCCCCTGCCGCTTCACGCTGGTGCCCGAGAGCGAGACGGACTGCCTGGGATGGATTCTAACGGCCGCTTCCTCGGGGTGTCAAACGGCGGTGCTATGGAGATGGGACCCGCGTGCGCTTGACAGGCCGCGCGGCCGGAGATAGAACAGCGCCGCCCCGAGGCGACGATCGACACATCTGCTGGAGGCCCGCGATGAGATCCCCCGCTGCTTCACCCGTCCGCTCCCTGGTCCTGCTCCTCCTCGCCTGCGCCGCCGTCCCCGCGGTGAGCCGCGCCGAGGAGGCGGCACATCCGTTCTCGGTCCACGACATGATCGCGATGGAGCGGCTGGCGGGTCCGCAGCCCTCCCCCGACGGGAGCCAGGTCGTGTTCACGCGCCGGGTCTACGACGCGGAGGCGAACAAGAACTACACGAATCTCTTCATCGTGGCGATCGACGGCGGCGAGCCGCGGCGGCTGACCAGCGCCCATGCGGCCGACACCTCGCCGCGCTGGTCGCCGGACGGCAGGACGATCGCCTTCGTCTCCGATCGCGGCGGCTCCTCGCAGATCTGGACCATCGATCCGTCCGGCGGGGAGGCGCGGCAGGCGACGGACCTGCCGGTGGACGTCGACAACGTGGAGTGGTCCCCGGACGGGTCGCGGCTGGCGTTCTCGGCCGAGGTGTACCCGGACTGCCCGAACCTGGCGTGCACGGCCGGACGCGACAAGGGGAAGAGCGACGACCCGGTCAAGGCGCGCGTCTACACGCGTCTGATGTTCCGGCACTGGGACGCCTGGGACGAGGGGAAGCGCAATCACATCTTCGTCGGGCGGATCCGGGGCGGGGAGCCGGTCGATGTCATGAAGGGGGCCGATGCGGACAGTCCGACGAAGCCGTTCGGCGGGACGGAGGAGTTCGCCTGGTCTCCCGACGGCAAGTCGATCGCGTTCACCTCCAAGATGGCGAAGAACCCGGCCTGGTCCACCGACACCAACATCTATCTCGCGGCGGTCGACGGCGGAGGCTACCGCTGCCTGACTTGCGCCAACGAAGCGGCCGACACGCAGCCGGCCTTCTCTCCCGACGGCAGGACCCTGGCGTACCTGGCGATGTCCCGGCCGATGTACGAGGCGGACCGCCAGCGCGTCGCTCTCTACGATCTGGCCGCGGGGAAGGGGCGCGTCCTCACCGAGGCCTGGGACCGCTCGGCCGACTCGGTCGCCTGGTCGGCGGACGGAAAGCGGCTGTTCGTCCTCGCCGAGGAGACGGCGCGCAGGAAGATCTTCGGCGTCGATCCGGCAGGCGGCAAGGCCAGCGTCGTGGTGGGAGATCACTACAACTCCGATCTGGCCGTGACCTCGCGCGGCCGGCTGGTCTACGCGCAGGACTCCCTCACCTCTCCCGCCGAGATCGTCACGTGCCATTCCGACGGCACCGACGCGCGGGCGTTGACCCGCGTGAACGCGGCGCGGCTGCAGGCTGCGCAGATGAGCCGGCCGGAGGAGTTCTGGTTCAAGGGGGCCCTGGATGAGAAGGTGCACGGATGGCTGTTCAAACCGGTCGGCTTCCAGGAGGGGCGCAAGTACCCCCTGGCGTTCCTCGTGCACGGCGGACCGCAGGGATCCTGGGAGGACCATTTCCATTACCGCTGGAACCCGCAGGCCTACGCCGGGGCGGGCTACGCCGTGATCACGATCAATTTCCACGGCAGCACCGGGTTCGGTCAGGCGTTCACCGACGCCATCAGGAAGAACTGGGGCGGCGCGCCCTATGACGATCTGATGAAAGGGCTGGACTACGCCCTGGCGACCTACCCGTTCCTCGACGCCTCACGGATGGGGGCGCTGGGCGCTTCGTACGGCGGCTACATGATCAACTGGATCGCCGGCCACACCGATCGCTTCAAGTGCCTGGTCACCCACGACGGCGAGTTCGATACCCGCACCTCCTACTACACGACGGAGGAGCTGTGGTTCCCGGAGTGGGAGCAGGGCGGCCTGCCGTGGGAGACGGGAACGACGCACGAGACATGGTCTCCCGCCCTCTACGTCTCCAGCTGGAAGACGCCGACGCTGGTCGTGCACGGCGCCAGAGACTTCCGGCTGCCCGAGACCGAAGGGTTCTCCGTCTTCACCGCCCTGCAGCGCCGGGGGATCCCTTCGAAGCTGCTCTACTTTCCCGACGAGAACCACTGGGTGCTGAAGGCGAAGAACAGCATTCTGTGGCACGACACGGTGATCGGCTGGCTCGACGAGTGGCTGAAGAAACGTTGAAGGGGACGCTACGACGCGTCCTTCGCCACGTCCTCGACCCACGAGAGCGCCGCCATCATCGCCGGGAAGCCGATCGTCGTCAGGGACAGCAGGACGACGTGCCGGCACTCGTCGATCGAAGCACCCGCCTCGATGGAGCGCCGTGTATGGGAATGCACCGCCCCCTCGTGGCGCGTGCCGACGGCGATCGCCAGCTTGACCAGGGCCGCCGTCTTGTCGTCGATCGGGCCGGCCTTGCGGCAGGCGTCTCCCAGGGATTCATACGACCGAAACACCTCGGGGTATTTCTTCTTCTGATCCTTGTACCAGCCGGGGACCTTCGTCATGAGTCACCTCGTGGGCTCAGCCGATTATAGACGCGCGGCGCAGCCCGCCGGCGCGATCCTCTACTTCGCCAGGGTCCGCGGAACAACGACCGGGACCTCCAGCGTCCGTGTGTTCCCCGCCGCGTCGGTGAGACGGTACGTCAGCGTGTAGGTGCGCCCCGCGCCCGTGCTCGACCTCTCGGCGCGCAGCAGGACGTCGCGGTCGTCGCCCGGTTCGACTCCGGCGACGTCCCCGGTGGTCCTGCCGTCGCCGCTCCCCGGCGCATCGTCGGGCTCGCTTCTGCGCACCCCCAGGAGGCGCACGTCGACGAGCGCCGAGCAGGCGTCCGAGGCGACGAGGTCCACGTGCACCGGGACCAGGCTGTGGTCCGGCGGCCACAGGAGCGCCGGCCGGGGCACCGCTGTCGCGATGGGCGGCGTGGTGTCGACCACGTTCACGCCGAACAGGGCGCTCGACACCAGACCGGCCGGGTCGCGCACGCGGTGCGCGATCGAGTGGCGACCGCGAGGGAGCGTGACGGTCGTCCTCTCCCCCGCGGCGAGGACCGAGGGGGAAGACTCGTCATCCTCCAGGATGAACAGGTGCTCGAGCGCATCGCCGTCGGGATCGGACGAGCCGGCGCCGTCGAGGACGACCTCCGCACCCGCGGGCGACGCGCATTCGACGAGCGCGTCCGGGGGGCGGGAGGCGAGCGGCGCATGCCCGAACACCAGGGACTGCTCTCCGCGCCATGCGAAATCCGCACGGCCGAAGACCTCCGGCGTGTCGCCGTCCGTCGCCGACAGGGTCAGGACCATGGGCCTCGACTCCTCCCCCGCGAGCGGCGGCAAGGCGTCCAGCGGGACGGAACCCGGCAGTTTCGAACCGACGTAGGCGACCTTGATCGTGGCCGCCATCCGTTCGGCCGTGAGGGTGGCGCCGCCGGGGGCGATCGTCTCGAGACGCAGATGGAAGCGCCGCGCCGGGTCCGCGACGGCACGCGCGCAGACGGGCGCCGGAAGCGCCATCCCCTGCAGCGACAGACTCGGACCGAACGGCGCCCCCTCGGCGTCGCACGCGCCGGCCGCGATCTCGTAGTCCTGCAGTCGGTCGTCGCAGGCCAGAGTCGAGTCTTCGTCCACGAGGATCGGCGTCCCCGCCGAGTCATCCAGGAACGCCAGCCCTTCGCCCGGCCGGCCCTCCAATTCGAGGCCGGCGCCGCAGTCGATGGAATCGCTCAAGATCCCGGAGGTGGCGGCGTCCTTCAGGGTGACGGTCGTCGCCTCTCTCACCCACACGATCGCGCGGCCCCGCAGCGTCTGGGCGTCGGGATCGGAAATCCGCGCCCCGGCCGCCAGGACCGGAAGGGTGCGGAGATCTCCCGCCGGGCTTGCGAGCGCCGGAACGACGCTCCCGAGCGACACGGTCGGCTGGCAGGCGTCACCGGCCCCGTCGTCGTCCGAGTCCTCCTGGGCGGGGTCCGCTACTCCCGGACAATCGTCGAGCGGTGGCGGAATCCCGTCCCCGTCCAGATCGAGGGCCGGCAGCAGGGCGACCCCCGCCGAAGGGTTCGCCGCCTGAATCAGGGTCGCCATCGGAGGGACGACGGGGGGATGGATCCGGCCGTCCTCGTCGACACCCAGGGTCGTGACGGTGTTCGATCCGCGCGCCACGACGTGCAGTCTTTGTCCCCGCGGACCGAGGGCCAGGCCGGACGGAATCGCCGCGGTCTGGGGCAGCGGGAAAGGGGAACCGGGGGCGTACCGCGCGGGGCCGGCGAACGCGCCGTCCACGGCTCCCACGGCGTTCGCGCCGGGGAGCGACACGAACAGGCGATCCTTCTCCTGGTCGGGCGCGATGTCGAGCGTCCCTCCTGGGACCCCAAGGTCGAAGAACGTGACCGGCACCGGCCCGTCCGCGTCCGCGGTCACGACGGAGATCGCGGCCGGCCAGGGGGGCGCCTGACCGACGGCCAGGAGCCACGGCCTCTCGAGGGGGGCCGCTCCCGGCACCGCCGCGCGCCGCTGAAACGCCAGCGGCCCCGGGCGATCGATCCCGGGAACGGCGGCAGGCCAGCCTGGCAGCGGATCCAGAACCCCCGGCTCGCGCACCTCGAACAGGGCGACCTCGCCGGCATCGGGGACGGCGACTGCGAGGAGAGAGCCGTCGGGTGAAAGGGCCAGGCCGTCCGGCTCCCCCGTCATCGGGAGCACCACCCCGGTCATGGCCGTGAGGCGTCCCGAGCGCGACACGCCCATCACGGCGAGGGCCCCCTGCGGACTCTCCCCGGCCTCCGCAAGCGCCAGGCCGCTGACGTAAAGCGTGCGTCCGGCCCGGTCGGTCGCGATACCGAGCGGATTGGTGAGCGGCACCACGTAGGGGGATCCGATCCCGAGCTCGAGCGTTCCGGAGCCGGACAGCTCGAGCACCGAGACCGAGCGGGAGAGCGGATTGAGGGCGAACAACCGCGTGCCGCGACCGTCGATGGCCAGGCCCGGAGCCCCCGACGGAGCGGGATTGTCCTGGCGCCCCGATCCCAGCGTGAGGAAGGGAGAGCCCGGAACGGGCATGAGCGTGCCGGTCGTCTTGGTCTCGAATCCGGCGATCCTGTTCAAGGGGGACATGCCGTTCACGTACAGGTACGACTCCTGCTGGAACCCTTTCTCGCAGGCGTCCCCTTCGTCATCGCGGTCGATGTCCGCCTGATCCGGGTTGTAGATCGTCAGGCAATTGTCGCAGGCGTCGCCGCGCCCGTCACCGTCCGCGTCCTCCTGACGCGGGTTCGGTTTCGCCGGACAGTTATCGACCCCCGCGCAGCTCCCGTCCTGATCCTCGTCGTTCTTCGGATCGTCAGGACATGGATCGCACAGGTCGCCGGTGCCGTCGGCGTCACGGTCGACGTCCTGCGGGTCGGCATCGAGCGGACAGCTGTCCTCGGGCGCGAGGAGACCATCGCCGTCGGGATCGGGATCGCAGGCGTCGCCGACACCGTCGCCGTCCGAGTCCTCCTGACCGGGGTTCCGGAGCCCCGGACAGTCGTCGCAGGCGTCCCCCGCGCCGTCGAGGTCCGCGTCCGACTGTCCCGGATTGGCCGCCGCCGGGCAGTTGTCGACCAGCGAATCGACGCCGTCTCCGTCCTCGTCCCCCGACGGCACGAACGCGATCCCGCCGAGCGGCCGGCCGCCGATGGCGCCGGTCTTCTCGGCCCTCCCGACGGGCAGGAGGGACCCGTCCTTCTCGATCCTCAGCACGGTGACGGCGTCGTCCCCCGCGTCGGCCGCGAACAGGAGGCGGCCGAGCGTGTCGGTCGCCAGGCCGACGGGAACGGCCCCGAAGGGGGCGTTGGCGAAGGGTGTCGCCGGCAGCGGCGCCATGGCTCCGGAGGCCTCCAGCCGGAACCCGGCAATCGTGTCGCTTCCCTGGTTCGAGACGTACAGGAAACGGTCGCGGGGCGAGACCAGGACGACGTTGGAGTTGATCCCCCCGCCCCCCTGCGGCGAGCGAGGGAGCGCTGTCGCCCTGCCGTTCAAATCGATGCTGAACCCCCCGGCGATGGACGGGCCCGCGGTGGCCCCTCCGATGTAGACGCGAGTCCCCGCGGCGTTGAACGCGAGGCCCGCGGTCGAAGCGCCGCTGATGCCGGCGGCGGAGCCGTTCACCACGGGGAACGGCGCCTTGAACCGGATCGCCCGCGCCGAACCCAGGTCGGTGAGCGCGACCTCGAGGATCCTGCCGTCCGCCGGGAAGGCCAGTCCCCCCACGGAGCCGGTCACGGGGATGGGCGAACCGGGCACGGGAGTCAGGTCGACGGTCGAGCGCTTCACGAGGAACAGGCTGATCTGGGAGAGATTCGCCGCGGCGAGGTAGGGACCGCCCGGGTGGATCGCCAGGGCCGCCGGAAAGAGGCCGCCGGTCGCGCGCGGGAAGCCGGGGACGAGCTCGGGCCGGCCGTCCGGCTGGATGCGGAAGGCGCTCAGGTCGTGGCTCCCCTCGTTGGAGGCGAACAGGATGGACGGCGCGCCGCGCAGCACGGCGAGGCGCTGGGGCGCGAACAGGGTCGAGGCCAGCGGCCCCCGGCCACCCGTGGGAAAGGGGGAACCGGGCAGCCGGCGCAGGCGCCCGAGCGTGTCGACCTCCCAGGCGGCCAGCGAGTTGTCCGCGGCGTTGGTCAGGACGTACAGCCAGCCGATCCGGGTGAACGGGCGGGCGCAGACATCTCCCTCGAGATCGGCGTCCGCGTCCTCCTGGCCGGGGTTGGGCGACGAGGGACAATTGTCGCAGGCGTCGCCGACGCCGTCCCGATCGGTGTCGGCCTGATCGGGGTCCGCCCGGTCCGGGCACACGTCGCTCGCGTCCGGAATCGTGTCGCCGTCCCGATCGTCGTCGCACGCGTCCCCCGCGCCGTCGCCGTCGGCGTCGCGCTGCGCGGCGTCCTGGACCAGCGGACAATCGTCGCAGGCGTCGCCCCGGCCGTCGCCGTCGGCGTCCGACTGCGAGGCGTTGGCGATCGCCCGGCAGTTGTCGATCACCGCCTCGATCCCGTCACCGTCCTCGTCCCCCGCGGCCGCGAACGCCAGACCGGAGAGCGGCAGGCCGTGAACTCCGGTGCGCACGCCGTCCGCCGCCAGCAGCAGACGGCCCTGGGAATCCGGGCGCAGCACGGAGATCGCGTCGCTCGTGGCGTCGGCGACGTACAGGTAGCGACCGAGCGGATCGGTCGCCATTCCGGTCGGCGCCGTGCCGAGCGGACCGCCCCTGAACGGTGAGCCCGGCGCGGGCGACGGTCGCCCGTCGGCGCCGATGGCGAAGCCGGCGACGCGGTCGATGTCCGGCAGCGCGGCGGCGAGGACGGCGCCGCCGGGGATGAGGTGAAGGATGTTCGCCGCGGGACCCGGCCTGCCGAAGGGGGAGCCCGGAACGGAGCGCAGGACCCCGCGCGGATCGAGCGAGTAGAGACTGAGCTCGGTACGGAACGACCTGGCATCGGCGACATAGGCCAGGGCCCCGCCGCGGCCCAGGACGATGCCGTCCGCGGCGCCGGCGTCGGCGTCGAACGGAGAGCCGGGGACGTGCGACAGGCCGCCGTCCGCGGCGACCCGCAGCACCGCGATCCGTCCCAGGGACGGCAGGCTCGCCAGGAGGAACCGCCCGTCGGGTGTCGTCGCCAGTCCGTCCGGCTCCGTATCGATCGCGAACGTGGAGGCGGGCTCCGGGCGCCCGCCCCCGTCGAGGACGAACGACACGATCGAATGATCGCCCGAGTGCCCCACGAACAGGAAGCGGCCGTCGGGTGACAGCGCGAGCCCTTCCGGATGCAGGCCCCTGCTGTCGAACGGCGAGCCCTCGATGGCCCGCAGCGAGCCGTCGTCGGTGATGTCGAAGACGGCGAGGCTGTGGCTCCCCCAGTTGGCCACGAACAGATGCCGGGCGTCCGGACCGATGCCGATGCGCGGGGCCGCCAGGAACACCGGTCCCGATGTCCCTTTCCCTCCTGTGGACCAGGGGGATGAGGGAAGCAGAGCCAGCGCCCCGTCGGCGAAGGCGGCGAACCCCGCGACGACGTTGTCCGCCTCCGGGTCGTTCCGGTCGGCGGTCCCCTCGTTCACGTACAGATATCCGATGAGACCCGGGGCATCGACAGGCGAGCGCCTGCCGCGGGGCATGGCCCCGCCGGCCAGGACCGCCACGACCAGGGCGATCGAGGCCCACAGGAAGGCCCGCGGGCGATGTCCCATCTTCCCCACATACGACCGCCGGCCCGTCGTCGTCAAGACCCCGCGCTCCGACCCGACCGGCCGGTCGGAAGGCAAGGAGGCGCCGACCGGGCGCGTCAGTCCTGCGGGGGAACTGCGGGGAGAGGGATCAGCCTTCGAGCGTTCGCCGTACTGACCGCTGGCGCAGAGGAGATGCCGGTCGGCGTGATAGTGAACGTCGTCTCGGGGTCCGAGGTTCCATGGCCGTCAGGCTCCGATCTCCGAACGACCCGGATCGATCTCGTTGAGAATGACGATCGGCAGCCGGCCTTCACCGCGCGGCTGCAGCGTGACGTTGCCTGAGGCGGCGACGCTCGGGGCGCCTGTGGACAGGACGCCGGCCGTGCGCCGCAGCAGCAGACCGTACTCGTACCCCTCGACGAGAGCGTGGATCGTCGCCGCGATGATGTCCGGGTCGACTCCGGTCGTGCTCCAGGTCCTCTCCGCGTCTCCCATCTCGATGTGCACGCGGGTGCGGGCGGCGGTCCCGTCGTGGCCGTCCAGGATGCGCACCTTGAAGTCGACGAGCTTCAGCTCCCCGATCTCCGGGAAGGCGCCGGCGAGGGCGTGGCGGAGCGCCAGGTCGAGGGCGTGCGCCGGTCCGACGCCCAGGCTGACGGCGTGGTTCTCCCCGTCGCCCACGCGCACGCGCACCGTCGCCTCGGGGGAGCCCGCGGCCGTCAGGAGCACCCGGTAGTCCACCAGGGTGAAGAAGCGCGGCCGCCTCTCCAGCGCCTCCAGGACGAGCAGGGTGAACGACCCTTCGGCGTTCTCGAACTGGTAGCCCGTGTACTCCAGCTCCTTGACGCGCTCGACAAGGAGACGCATGGTCTCAGGATGGCCGGAGAGATCGATCCCGAGTGCGCGCGCCCGGTTGAGGACGTTGCTCGCCCCCATCTGGTCGGAGACCAGGACGCGCGTCTCGTTGCCGACCCGCGCCGGATCGATGTGCTCGTACGCGCGGCTCGTCCTCTCGATGGCGCTGACGTGGATGCCGGCCTTGTGCGCGAAGGCGCTGCGCCCGACGAACGGCTGGTGACCGTTCGGAGTGCGGTTCGCCACCTCCCCGACGCAGCGCGAAGTCGCGGTCAGGCGAGGGAGCGACCCGGCCGGCAGGCAGCGCAGCCCCAGCTTCAGCTCGAGGTTCGGGATCACCGAGCAGAGGTTGGCGTTGCCGCAGCGCTCCCCGTAGCCGTTGATCGTACCCTGCACGTGCGCGGCGCCGGCCGCGACGGCCGCGAGGCTGTTGGACACCGCCAGCTCACCGTCGTTGTGCGCGTGGATCCCGAGCGGCTTCGACCCCAGCCGCGAGCGCGCCACGATGAACGCGGCGCGCACCTGGTCCGGAAGCGCCCCGCCGTTGGTGTCGCACAGGACGATCCGATCGGCGCCGGACTCGGCGGCCGCCAGGAGGGTGAGCAGGGCGTATTCCGGGTTGGCCCGGTAGCCGTCGAAGAAGTGCTCGGCGTCGTAGATGACCCGCCGCCCGGCCTCCTTCAGGAAGAGCACGCTGTCGGAGATCATCGCCAGGTTCTCCTCGAGCGTCGTGCGCAGGGCCTCGCGCACGTGGTGGTCCCACGACTTTCCGAAGATCGTGACCCAGGCCGTCCCGGCCGACAGGACCGTCCGCAGCCCGGCGTCCTCTCCGACCCGGCCGCGCGCACGGCGCGTGGATCCGAAGGCGCACAGCCGCGTGTTCGCGAGCACCTCGCGCCCCGCTCTCTCGAAGAACTCCAGGTCCTTGGGATTGGCGCCCGGCCAGCCGCCCTCCACGAAGCGCACCCCCAGGCGGTCGAGGGCGCGCAGGATCTTCAGCTTGTCGTCGACCGAGTAGGAGATCTCCTCCGACTGCGCGCCGTCCCGCAGAGTGGTGTCGTAGATCTCGACCTCTCCCCGGGCCGGGGCATCCCCCCCGCCGTCGTCGTACTCCGGCACTGCGGCCGGGATCGGCTTCAGGATCTCAGGCATGGGAGAGCCACTGCGCGGATCGGGCGCCGAGCCCGCGCACGGTGTCGAAGTAGGCCTTCTGCAGCCGCGCGGTGACCCCCTCCCCCGAGCAGGGAACGGGCCGGCCGTCGATCGCCGCGACCGGCGTCACCTCGGCGGCGGTGCCGGTGAGGAAGACCTCGTCGGCCCCCAGGAGATCCTCCGGCCGGAACGGCCGGACGACGGCGGGCATGTCCAGGTCGGTGGCCAGCCTGAGGACCGTGTCGCGCGTGATCCCCGGCAGGATGTTCGAGGCGTCGCCGTTGGTCGTGAGCAATCCGTTCTTGACGAAGAACACGTTCTCTCCCGTCGCCTCCGCCACGCTGCCGTCGGCGTTCAGGAGGATCGCCTCGGCGGCGCCCTTCGCGGCGGCCTCCTGCGCCGCCAGGATCGAGTTCGTGTAATGGCCGCACCCCTTGACCGTGGGCGGCAGCATGGAGCGATCGAACTTCCTCCAGGACGACAGGATCACCTTCACCCCGAGCACCTGCCCCTCCTCGCCCAGGTACGTCCCCAGCGAGCGGAGGGCGATGAACACCTCGGTCGGGCAGCGGCTGCTCGGCGTCAGATGGATCGGCCCCTCGCCGAAGTACACCAGCGGCCGGATGTAGGCGTTGGTCGCGCCGTTGCGGCGCACGGTCTCCAGGGCCGCCGCGCCCAGATCGGCCGCCGTGTGCGCGAGGTTCAGGCCGTACACCCGCGCCGAGGCCAGCAGGCGCTCCATGTGATCGCGCAGGCGGAAGACGGCGGGCCCGGCGGACGTTTCGTAGCAGCGGATTCCCTCGAACACGCCGCTGCCGTAGTGCAGGGCGTGGCTGAAATAGTGGAGCCGGAGCTCCTCCGTGCGCACGAAATCGCCGTTCACCCACACCCACGGAGCGTGCGCCTCGCGGCCGGCGTGCAGCCGCCCCGGGAGAAGACCCTCCGCTTTCTCGAGCACCGACGCCTCGTCGCCCATCAGTTCCTGCTCCTGTCGACCAGACGGTTCTTCCCCAGCCAGGGCATCATGCCGCGCAGCCTCTCCCCCACCCTCTCGATGAGGTGCTCCCTGCCGGCCGCCTCGAGCCGCTTGAAGTTCGGCTTGCCGGCCTTGTGCTCCGCCATCCACTCGTCGGCGAATGCCCCCGACTGGACGCCGGCGAGGAGCTCGCGCATCACCCTGCGTGTCTCGTCGGTCACGATGCGCGGTCCGCGCGTCAGGTCGCCGTACTCCGCGGTGTTGCTCACCGAGTAGCGCATGTTCGTGATGCCGCCCTCGTAGATCAGGTCGACGATCAGCTTCATCTCGTGCAGGCACTCGAAGTAGGCCATCTCCGGCGGGTAACCCGCCTCGACCAGCGTCTCGAAGCCGGCGGTGATCAGAGCCGACAGCCCGCCGCACAGGACCGCCTGCTCGCCGAACAGATCGGTCTCGGTCTCGTCCTTGAAGGTCGTCTCGATGACGCCGGCCCGGCCGCCGCCGATGGCGCAGGCGTAGGCCAGGGCCACCGCCCGCGTGTCCCCGGAGGGATCCTGGTGCGCCGCCATGAGCATCGGCACCCCGGCCCCCTTGGTGAACTCGTGCCGCACGAGATGCCCGGGCGCTTTCGGCGCCACCATGAAGACGTTCACGTCCTTCGGCGGGACGATCTTCCTGAAGTGGATCGAAAAGCCGTGGGCGACGGCGAAGTGCTTGCCGGCGCGCAGCCCCTGCGCGACCTCCTTCTCGTACGTCTCCGGAGCCAGCTCGTCCGGGACGAGCATCATGACGATGTCGCCCCAGAGCGCCGCCTCGGCGGTGTCCATCACGGAGAGACCCGCCCCCTCGGCCTTGGCGCGCGAGGCGCTGCCCGGCTTCAGGCCGACGGCGACGGTGTGACCGCCTTCCTTCAGGTTGAGGGCGTGCGCGTGCCCCTGGCTGCCGTATCCCAGGACGGCGATCCTCTTCCCCCTCAGGCGCCCGGGCTCCGCGTCCTTCTCGTAGAAGATGTTCAGCTTTCCTTCCGCCACGTCGACTCCTCTGATTAGACTGCGCTCTCCGCCTCGGGCACGTCGGCCGCCTCTCCCCGGTCCACCTCCGACTCCCGCGCGGCGCTGATCCGCGGGATCGCCACCGGCCCCGTCCGCACGATGTCCCTGATGCCGAGCGGCTGCAGGAGCCCCAGGAGCGCGTCGACCTTGTCCTGGCTGCCGGTGGTCTCGATGGTGATGGCGTCGGTCGAGATGTCGATCACCTTGGCGCGGAACACTCCCGCGAGATTCAGCACTTCCTGGCGCTCGGACGGCGTGCGCGTGCTCACGATCAGGAGCGCCATCTCGCGCTCGACGTGGTTCACCTCGTTCAGATCGATGACCTCGAGCACCCGGACGAGCTTTCCGATCTGCTTGAGGATCTGCTCCATGATCACGTCGTTGCCGTTCGTCGTCAGGATGATCCGCGAGTACGCGGGGTCGGACGTCGGCGCCACGCACAGCGAGTCGATGTTGTAGCCGCGCCCCGAGAACAGGCCGACGACACGGCAGAGCTCGCCGAAGCGGTTCTCGACCAGGATCGACAGGATATGGCGCGTTCCGTCGCCGTTCATGCCAGGTCCCTCGGCTCCGGTTCCTCCGAGCCGTCTTCCGCGGGCTCCAGGACCATCTCCTGCAGGGACGCGCCGGCCGGCACCATCGGGTAGACCCCCTCCTCCTGCGACACGATCATGTCCATCACGACCAGACCCGGCATCCCGAGCCCCGTCTCCAGGACCTGACGCATCTCCTCCGGCCTCGTGGCCCTGAGACCCTTCGCGTGATAGGCCTCCGCCAGCTTCACGAAGTCCGGCAGCCATTCCAGCCCGACCTCGCTGTAGGTGCGGGAGTAGAACAGCTCCTGCCACTGGCGCACCATCCCGAGGTAGTTGTTGTTGATGATGACCACCTTGACGTCGACCTTCTCCTGGATGGCGGTCGCCATCTCCTGGATGCACATCTGGAAGGAGCCGTCGCCGGTGACGCAGATCACCGTCCTTCCGGGGTGCGCCTTGGCCGCCCCGATGGCCGCCGGGAATCCGTAGCCCATCGTCCCCAGGCCTCCCGAGTTCAGCCACTGACGGGACCTCTTGAAGCCGTAGTATTGGGCCACCCACATCTGGTGCTGGCCGACGTCGGAAGCCACGATTGCCTCTCCGTCGGTGAGCCGGCTGAGCTCCTCGATGACCGCCTGCGGCATGATCACACCGCGGCGTTTCTTGTAGCGGTACGGGTGGGCGGCGGACCACTCGCGCAATTGCGGCCACCACTCCGCGCGGGGCGGCGGCCCCTCGAGACGCACCTCGCGCGCCAGCACGTCGAGCATCTGCCGCAGCACCCGGCGCGCGTCGCCGACGATGCCGACTTCGACGACGCGGTTCTTGTTGATGGAGGACGGATCGACGTCGACGTGGATCACCTTCGCCCCTGGCGCAAAATCCTTGAGGCGGCCGGTGACGCGATCATCGAAACGACTCCCGATGGCGATGAGCAGGTCGGCGTTGGAGACGCCCATGTTGGCGGCGTAGGTGCCGTGCATGCCGAGCATGCCGAGGCAGAGCGGGTGGCCGCCCGGGAACCCGCCGAGCCCCATCAGGGTCGGCGTGACCGGCAGGTTGAGCGCCTCCGCCAGGAGACGGAGCTCGTCGGCGGCGTCGGCGTTGACCACGCCCCCCCCGACGTAGAGGATCGGCCGCTCGGCCTTCACCATCAGCGCGACCGCCTCGCGGACCCGGGCGATGTCGCCGTCGCCGGCCGGCCGGTACGACGGGAGATCGACCCTGTCGGGGTACGCGAACTTCGTCCGCGCCGCAGTGACGTCCTTCGGCAGATCGATGACGACCGGCCCCGGCCGCCCGCTGCGCGCGATGTGGAACGCCTCCTTCACCACGCGCGCCAGATCGCGCACGTCCTTCACCAGGTAGTTGTACTTGGTGCACGGGCGCGTGATGCCGACCACGTCCGCCTCCTGGAATGCGTCGTTGCCGATCAGGTGGGTCGCCACCTGCCCCGTGATGCAGACGATCGGCGTCGAGTCCATCAGCGCGTTCGTCAGGCCGGTCACGCAGTTGGTCGCCCCGGGACCGGAGGTGACCATGACGACGCCGACCTTCCCGGTCGAGCGGGCATACCCCTCGGCGGCGTGCACGGCCCCCTGCTCGTGGCGCACCAGCACGTGGCTCAGCCGGTCGCGCGCGTGCGCCAGCTCGTCGTAGACGTGCAGGATCGCCCCGCCCGGGTAGCCGAAGATCGTGCTCACGCCTTCGCGCAGCAGGCTCTCGATCAGGATCTTCGCCCCGCGCATTTCGATCTCGGGCCCGGGGGCGGGCGCCGCCGTTGCCGAGGCCGTCTTCATTCCGATCGTGTCCTGCGTCGGCGCCACCGTCCCCTTCCCCCGGCTCACGAGGCCCGCCTGCCGCGCTCGAGGGCGCCGCACACCACGTCCCCCATGTCGCGCGTGCCGATCGACTTCTGTCCCGGTCGCGCCAGATCGGCCGTGCGCGCCCCGTCGTCCAGGACCCTTCCGACCGCCTCCTCGACGCGCGCGGCCTCGCGCGGCAGGCCGAGCGAGTGGCGCAGCAGCATGGCCGCCGAGAGGATCGCCGCCAGCGGGTTGGCGATGCCGCGACCGGCGATCTCCGGCGCCGACCCGTGCACCGGCTCGTACAGACCGGGCCCTTCTCCCAGGCTGGCGGACGGCAGCATCCCGATCCCGCCGGCCAGCATGGCCGCCTCGTCGCTGAGGATGTCGCCGAACGTGTTCTCGGTGAGGACGACGTCGAAGTCCCTGGGGCGGGCCAAAAGCTGCATGGCCGCGTTGTCGACGTACAGGTGCTCGAGGAGGACGTCCGGGTACTCCCGGGCGGTGTCGCTCACCACCTCGCGCCAGAGCTGCGAGACCTCCAGGATGTTCGCCTTGTCCACCGACGTCACCTTCCTTCTCCTGCCGCGCGCCGCCTCGAACGCCACCCGTGCAATGCGCCGGATCTCCGCCACGGTGTAGGCCATGGTGTTCGTGGCCAGGCGTTCATCCCCCTCACCGGAAACACCGCGCGGCGAACCGAAGTAGAGCCCCCCTGTCAGCTCGCGCACGATCAGCAGATCCGTGCCCCCCACGACGTCCGGCCGCAGGGGGGACGCCTGCAGGAGGGCCGGGTGGAGTCTCACGGGCCGCAGGTTCGCGTAGACCCCGAGCCCCTGACGCAGCCCCAGGAGCGCCTGCTCCGGGCGAAGGTGTCGCGGCAGTCCGTCATGCCTCGGCGTGCCCACGGCCCCGAGCAGGACCGCATCCGCGGCGCGGGCCGCCTCGAAGGTCTTTTGCGGCAGCGGCTCCGAGACGCTGTCGTACGCGGCACCCCCCACGGGGTGCTCCTCCATCTCGAGGACCACGCCCGCCTGCCGCGCCACCATCTCCAGCACGCGGACGGCCTCGGCGACGACCTCGCGGCCGATGCCGTCGCCCGGCAGGAGGACAACGCGCGAGCGCTTCGCCTCAGGCACTCGAGGCCCCCGTCGTCTGTCTCAGGACGTACGGCAGGAGACCGCCGGCCTCGAGGATCTCCATCGCGAACGGCGTGGGCGGCACGAAGCGGTAGGATTCCCCCTTCGTCAGGTTCCTCACCGCCGCGTCCCGCAGATCGACCTCCAGGAGATCTCCGACCGCCGCCTGCCTCACCGCCTCGGGACACTCCACGACGATGAAGCCGTTGTTGAGGGCATTCCTGAAGAACAGGCGCGAGAACGAGACCGCCACGACCGCTGCGATGCCGGCGCCGAGGTCCTCCTCGGCACCCCCGTTCTGGTGCCGCAGGGGAATGATGTCGTCGGCGCTGATGCGCGCCCCCGCGTAGACGTGCGCCCTGCCTCTCATGGTCGTGGATTCCCTCCCCCGTGGTTGTTCCTGCCGCCGGCGGTCAGCGTGGGACACGCCCATGATGACCTCCCCCTCCGGCGGCAGAAAGAACCACGGAGCCGGACAGCGCTCGACTGCTCTTCCAGTTCCTTCACGGTCCCTCTAAAAACAAAGCGCAGGGACGACGGTCCGACGTGAACATCAGGCCGGACCGGCCTGCGCTATACGAGACGAATCAGTCGAATGAAATCTTCCGGGCCGGCGACCCTCGAAGGATCGCCGACCGTGTCGCTTGCCGGCTGGGGCGTCATCTCGGGCCGCGACCGCTCGGCGACGACCGCGGCGACACCCGGCAGACCGGACCTCGCCGACTCGGCCGCGTCGAGGGCCTGCGCCAGGCGCAATCCCTTGTTCACCGCGTGCAGATAGGCCCGGGCGCTGGCATCCACCACGTCGGTCGATGCGGCCTTGCCGGTGAAGGTCCGGCCGCTGAAATCGACGTGCACCGAGACTTCGCCCATCGCGTCCCGGCCGCGCGACACGGCCCTGATCGAGTAGTCCAGGAGCCGTCCGCTGAAGCGGGTGATCTGGTCGATCGCCGTGTAGGCGGCCGCCACCGGGCCGTCCCCCACGGCGCAGGCGACCCTCTCCTCGCCCTGGATCTCGAGGATGACGGTCGCGGTCGAAGGCTTCTGGCTGCCCGCCGTCGCCTGCAGCATCTTCAGCTTGAAGACCTCGGGCACATCGCGCATGCCGTCGTGCACGATGGCGATCAGATCTTCGTCGAAGATCTCCTTCTTCTGGTCGGCGATCTCGATGAACCGCGCGTAGAACCTGTCGAGCTCCGGACGCGACAGGGAGTATCCGAGGTCCGCCAGTTTCCTGCCGAGGGCGTGCCGGCCGGAGTGCTTCCCGAGGACGAGCCGGTTCGTCTTGATGCCGACCGACTCAGGCGTCATGATCTCGTACGTGCGCCTCTCCTTGAGGACGCCGTCCTGGTGGATCCCGGCCTCGTGAGCGAACGCGTTCTTGCCGACCACCGCCTTGTTCGCCTGCACGTGCATGCCGGTGATGCTCGACAGGAGCTGGCTCGCCTTGTAGATCTCCGTCGTGGCGACGGACGTGGTGAACGGCAGGATGTCGCGTCTCACGAAAAGAGCCATCACGATCTCTTCCAGGGAGGCGTTGCCGGCGCGCTCGCCGATGCCGTTCACCGTGCACTCGATCTGCCGCGCCCCCGCCTCGACGGCGGCCACCGAGTTCGCCACCGCCAGACCGAGATCGTTGTGGCAGTGCACCGACAGGGTCGCCCGCTCCACCTCCGGCACGCGTTCGCGCAGCGTGGCGATGATGCGGGAGAACTCGCTCGGGACCGAGTAGCCGACGGTGTCGGGGATGTTGATGGTCGTCGCACCCGCCTCGATGGCCGCCCGCACCACCTGGCACAGGAAGTCGATGTCGGTCCGGGTCGCGTCCTCCGCCGAGAACTCGACGTCCGGCGTGAACGACTTCGCCAGGCGCACTGCCTCGACCGTCATCTCGAGGACTTCGCCGCGGGTCTTGCGCAGCTTGTGCTGCATGTGCAGGTCGGAGGTCGCGACGAAGGTATGGAGCCGGGGGCGGGCGGCGACCTCGATGGCCCGCCAGGCCCTCTCGATGTCGTCCCGGGTGGTGCGCGCCAGCGCCGCGATCACCGGCCGCCGGACCTCGCGCGCCACGGCGTGCACCGCCCGGAAGTCGTCCTCACTGGCCATCGGAAAACCGGCCTCGATGACGTCCACCCCGAGGAGATCCAGCTGGCGCGCCATCCGGACTTTCTCCTCGAGGTTCATGCTGCAGCCCGGCGACTGCTCTCCATCGCGCAGCGTCGTGTCGAAAATCGCGATTCGGTCGGGCACGGTGTCTCCCTCGACTGCGAGGTGTCTGTTCATATACGGGGAGGAATGCAGCCTGTCAACCGGATTCGGTCCGTTCGATCCTTCGAGTGCCGCATCATGCAACGGAACGATCCGGGGCGTTTCCGGCTTCACTTCACGCCCTCCTATGCGAGACGTGCGGCGTACTATACCCTACTTACCGACCGGTCGGCAAGGCGGTCCCCGGGTCGTTCCTCGAAGGACCTGTGATTCACATTGCGCAACAGGACCGGGGCGCCATGTTCCGCGGCGCGCGACACAGGTTGACAGGTCTCAAACCCCGTGGTAATTTTCCTGGGTCATCATTTGCCGGAGGGACCCGCGATCTAAAATCACAATCAGAGATCTTCCATCTTATCGAGAGTGGGGGAGGGACAGGCCCGATGATCCCACGGCAACCGATCCCGGACCGTTCGGGATGGCCGGTGCCAACTCCTGCGGGGTCTTCGAGCCCCGGCAGATGAGAGACGGAAGGCGAAGGAGTCGTTCACCCGAACCTCTTCGACGTCGTCTCGAAGAGGTTTTTTGTTTTTGGGACGGAAGGAGCCGGAGTTGACCACGAAGGATACGGCCGGGCAGCCCTTGATCCCGGCCCGCTACTCCCGTCAGGTCCTGTTCGAGGAGATAGGCCACGAGGGCCAGGCGCGGCTGATGTCCGCGAAGGCGGTCCTGGTCGGCTGCGGTGCTCTGGGCACGGTGCAGGCCTCCCTCCTGGCCCGGGCGGGGGTGGGGCGGCTGCGGATCATCGATCGGGACTTCGTCGAGGAATCCAACCTGCAACGTCAGATCCTGTTCGACGAGGAGGACGCCCGCGCCGTCCTGCCCAAGGCGGTGGCGGCGGTGAACAAGCTGCGCGCCGCCAACTCGCTGGTGCAGGTCGAGGGGATCGTCGAGGACCTGAACGCCTCGACGATCGACAGGCTCCTCGGCGGCTTCGATCTGATCCTCGACGCGACCGACAACTTCGACGCCCGGTTCCTGCTCAACGACTTCGCCGTCAAGACAGGCACACCCTGGATCTACGGGGCCTGCGTGGGATCGTACGGTCTGACCTTCCCGATCCTGCCGGGCGAGACCGCCTGCCTGCGCTGCGTGTTCGAGAGCGCTCCCCCGCCCGGCCTGTCCCCCACCTGCGACACGGCCGGAGTGCTGGGGCCGATCGTCGGGCTGGTCGCGTCCCTGCAGGCGGCCGAGGCGCTCAAGATCCTGAGCGGCAGGCGCGAGCGCGTGACCCGGAAGATGGCGGTCCTCGACGTCTGGGAGGGACGGCAGAGCCTCGTCGACCTGCCGCCGCGCGAGACGGACTGCCCCTGCTGCGTGCGACGCGAGTTCCCCTATCTCGAGGGGGCCTCCGGTTCCGACACGGCCACGCTCTGCGGCCGGAACGCGGTGCAGATCCGGCGCCGCGACGGGATCACGCTCGACCTCGACCAGGTGGCGAAGCGTCTCGGTCCGATCGGTGCGATCGAGAAGAACCGCTTCCTGGTGCGCGCCGACATCGACCAGTACCGCCTGACCGTGTTCGCCGACGGCCGCGCCATCATCTCCGGGACCAAGGACCCGGCGCTCGCCAAGTCGATCTACGCGCGGTACGTGGGGACCTGAGGGGAATCATGGCGATCTACCTCGACAACGCCGCCACGTCGTATCCCAAACCCGAGCAGGTGTATCGGGGGATGGAGGCGTTCGTCCGCCAGAGCGGCGCCAATCCGGGGCGCGGCGGCCATCGCCTCGCGGCCGAGGCGGAAGGAATGATCAACGACACGCGGCGTCTTTTGGCCCGGCTCCTCGGCTTCAAGCACCCGGAGCGCATCGTCTTCGGCCACAACGCCACCGACGGGCTGAACATGGCGATCAAGGGGATCCTGCGCGCGGGGGATCACGCGATCACGTCGGTCCTGGAGCACAACTCGGTGTCGCGGCCGCTGAACCAGCTCGAGAAGGACGGGGTCATCACCCTCACGCGGCTGGAGGCCACCTCCGATCATCTCATCGACCCGGACGAGGTGAGACGCGCCATCCGCAAGAACACGCGCCTCCTGGCGCTGACGCACGTGTCGAACGTCACAGGCACGATCCAGCCGGTCGGCGCCATCGGCCGGATGGCGCGCGAGCGCGACCTCCTGCTCCTGGTCGACGCGGCGCAGAGCGCCGGCGTCGTGCCGATCGACATGGAGCGGGACGCCGTGGATCTCCTGGCGTTCACGGGGCACAAGGGGCTCCTCGGTCCGACCGGGACCGGCGGCCTCGCCGTCGGCGAGAGGGCCGAGGTGCGTCCGTGGCGCGAGGGGGGCACCGGCGGAGATTCGACGCGGCCCGTCCAGCCGGAGGAGTTCCCGCACCGCCTGGAAGGGGGCACGCCCAACGTCTTCGGCATCGCCGGGCTGCGCGAGGGGGTGCGCCTGCTCCTGGAGCGCGGCGTCGAGTCGGTCCTGGCGCACGAGCGCGCGCTCCTCGGCACGTTCGTGACGTCTCTCCAGAGCCGCGGCAGCCTGGAGTGGTACGGCGCCGACCGCCTCATCGCCGAACGAGGAGGCGAGCGTCGCGTGGGGCTGGTGGGGATCAATGTGCCCGGGTTCGCCCCCTCGGAGGTCGGCGCCATCCTGGACGAGCGGTTCGACATCGCGGTGCGCCCGGGGCTGCACTGCGCCCCCTACGCGCACAAGCACCTCGGGACCTTCCCGCAGGGGACTGTGCGGCTGAGCGCGGGGATCCTGACGACCCCCGAGGACATGCGCCGCGCGGCCGCCGCCGTCGACGAGATCGCGGGGGCGTCATGAGCTACGTGAGCGGGTTGACCTGCCGGGAGTGCGCGACCGAGTACGAGACGGCGCCGCGCTCCATCTGCGAGGAGTGCTTCGGGCCGCTGGAGGTCGCCTACGACTACGACCGGCTGCGCCGGACCTTCGGGCGGGAGACGGTCGCCACGCGCGCCCGATCGATGTGGCGTTACCGCGAGCTGCTGCCGATCGACGGCGACCGGATCCTGGGACAGGAGGTCGGGTACACCCCCCTGGTGAGCGCCGCGAGACTGGCCGGCCGCCTCGGCGTCGACGAGCTGTACGTCAAGAACGACGCGGTGAACTTCCCCACCCTGTCGTTCAAGGACCGGGTCGTGTCGGTCGCCCTCACGAAGGCGCGCGAGTTCGGCATGACCACCGTGGGGTGCGCGTCCACCGGCAACCTGGCGAACTCCGTCGCCGCGCAGGGGGTGCGCCACGGGTTCGACACCTGCATCCTCGTTCCCGAGGATCTCGAGGCCGCCAAGATCCTCGGCACGACCGTCTACGGCGTGCGCCTCGTCGGTGTCGCCGGGGACTACGACCAGGTCAACCGACTGTGCAGCCAGATTGCCGACCGCTTCGGCTGGGGATTCGTCAACGTCAACCTGCGCCCGTTCTACGGCGAAGGCTCCAAGACCGTGGGGTTCGAGATCGCCGAACAGCTCGGCTGGAAGCGGCCGGCCCACGTGGTGTGCTGCATGGCGGGCGGATCGCTGCTCACCAAGATCGGCAAGGGTTTCGACGAGCTGACCCGCCTCGGTCTCATCGACGAAGGGACGACGCGGCTGCACGGCGCCCAGCCACGCGGCTGCAATCCGATCGTGGCCGCGGTCAAGGACGGCAGCGGCGAGATCCGTCCCGTCAAGGCCAGGACGATCGCCAGGAGCCTCGCCATCGGCAACCCGGCCGACGGCTACTACGCCGCGCGCGCCATCCGCCGGAGCGGCGGCTTCGCGGAGGACGTGACCGACGCCGAGCTCGTGGACGGCATCAGGCTCCTGGCCGAGACCGAGGGGATTTTCGCCGAGACCGCCGGCGGCGTCACCGTGGCCGCGGCGCGGAAGCTCATCGCTTCCGGCCGCATTCCGCGCCACGAGCCGATCGTCCTGGTGATCACCGGCAACGGGCTCAAGACCACCGACGCGCTCGTGTCGACCGCCGCGGCCCATCCGATCATCGAGCCGCGGCTCGACGCGTTCGAGCGCGTCCTGTCCGACGCGGCCGTCGAGGCCGCGCTCTCCAAGGCGAGCGACGCCCCGCCCCCGGGGCCGTCCCTTTCCACTTCATCCGGGCGCCCCGCCACCGCGGCGCCCCCTTCATCCGGTCGGCCGCTCGCTTAGCGCGGCCGGCCCCAACGGGAGGCGCCATGCCTGTCCAGGTCAGAATTCCCTCGGTGCTTCGCCGACAGACGGAAGGCGCGGAATCGGTCCTGCTCGAAGGGGAGACTCTAGGCGACATTCTCGAAGGGCTCGAGACGCGCTACGAGGGTCTGCGCGGCAAGCTGCGCGGTCCGCGCGGCGAGATCCGACGTTTCGTCAACATCTACGTCAACGACAGCGACGTCCGGCTGCTCGACGGCTCCACCACCCCGGTCACCGACGGCGACGAGGTCATCATCATCCCGGCGGTGGCGGGGGGCTGAGACCGGCTGAAGAGGAATCAGGGCTCCGCGGGCCGCGCCACGACCGACAGGAGCCCTTCCGCCCGGTGCAGGTGCGAGGTCGCCTCGTCGAGGGCCTGCGTGTAGAGGTTGACCTGGTTCATGAGGGTCCCCTCCTCGTCGAGCTCGAGGGGCCAGCGCAGACCGGGGAGGCGCGCGTCCGTGAGTCCGGGAACGGCGCGTGTCGGCGCGACCCACAGACCGCGATACCACGGGAAGCCGGGCAGGCCGCCCTCGTTCCAGAACGCCTTCTCCGCCTCGGAGATCTCGCGGCTGATCGAAGGGAGCCGTTCCGGGATCGGACGGAGCGGCCAGGAGTCCTCGGCGAGCCGCTGGTCGCGCTCCTTGGCGAAGACCCGCGCCGCCTCGCCGAAGCGCTTGAGGGCGCGCGTGACGGGGCGCAGCAGTTTCGGCGAGGCGTGGAGCTCGCCGGCCCTCGCCTGCAGATCCGCGAACGCCCGGTCCCAGGCGGCCGCCGTCGCCGCGGGGTCGAGGGGAAGGACCGGAGCCATCGCCAGCCGCAATCCCAGCCGTCCCTGGAACTCCGCCATGACCCGATGCAGCCGGAACTCCGGGTCGACGATCGTGGTCATCCAGTGGCGGTTCTCGTACAACGAATGGTACATGCCGTAGTCGGCGCCGTAGTACATGTCGCTTCCGGGAATGGCGAGATACTCGACGAACGGCGTCTGATCGTCCCCCAGCGGCTCGTCGTCGATGCGCGGCTCGGTGAGAGGACGGGAGGAATCGCCGCCGATCACGAAGGCGTCGACCGATCCGAGGGCCCGGGTCTCGTTCTGCTTCTGCACCCAGGCGTCGAACAGGCTTTCCCTGCCGCCGGGGCCGGGAACTGCGGCCGCGACCTCCCTGAACAGTCGGTGCAGCGCCGGGCTGGCGCCGGCGTAGAGGGGACGCCCGCCGTTGAAGACGGCAGAATCCATGTTGATGACGGCGCACGCCTTGCGCCGCAGGACCTCGGCATTGTCCTCGGTCCACTCTCCCGAGCCGCCCAGGTTCATCTCCTCGGCGTCCCAGAAGGCGACCAGGATCGTGCGGCGCGGCTGCCAGCCGAGCGTCTTCATCCGCCCGAAGGCGCGCAGCGTCTCGAGGAGCGCCGCGGTGCCGCTCGAGGGGTCGCCGGCGCCATAGATCCAGGCGTCGTGGTGGTTCCCGAGGATCACCCACGAGTCCGGTTCTTCCTTTCCGGGGATGCGCACGAGGACGTTCCTGATCGTGTCGGTGGCGGCGGTCATGCGAACCGACATCTTGATCCGCGCGGGCCCCGGACCGAGCCGGTAGGCCTCGACCAGCGCGAGTCCCTCCGGGACCGTGACGGGACGTTCCGACATCCGCCGTCGCAGCCCCCCCTGCATCGGCCCCGGGGCCTCCGGCCCCTCCAGATGCGACAGGATGAGCGCCGCGTCACGGTACGAGATCGGCAGCACCGGGATCTTCGGCAGCCCGGCCACCCGTCCCGGATCGAGCCGCTTTGCACCCGGGACGGCGGCCCAGCCGGGGCTGAGCGGATCCCCTTCGTAGGGCGTGTCGACAAGCGTGCGGCGCATGATCGAGCCGGGGGGACGCCAGGGTCCCTGCGGGTAGACCGGCCCCTGGACGAAGCCGTCCTCCTGCGGATCCGCGTACAGGATCGCCGCCACGGCACCATGCTCCTGGGCGCGCAGGACCTTGCGCCCCTCCCCCTCCCCGAAATAGCGCATCAGGGCGACGCGCCCTTCGAGCGAGACGCCGCGCTCCGCGAGCGCCTGGAACTCGCTCACCGTCCCCTGTCCGGCGTAGACCACTTCGGCCTCGACGTCCCCCGAGCCGCTGTAGGCACAGAACGCCGGGTGCTCGGCGGCGTTCTCGGTGAACGGATCGCCGGGGATGTGGTCCTCAATGAGCGACAGGCGCGCCTGCACCGGCGCGGTCATCTCGATCGAGCCCGGTCCAGGGTGCGAGTTGTAGAAGAGGTACGGAACGATCTCGGCGGCGAAGCCGGCCTTCTCCGCCTCCTGCTTGATATAAAGGGCGACGCGGCGCGCCCCGGCGGTGCCGGCGTGATGCGGCTCGCGGGTCAGCCTCTCGTGCGTGGCCGACAATCGCTTCCGGTCGAGAAGCGAGGCGAAGCGCTCCTCGATCCCCCTCTCCTCGTCCCAGGCGGGCGCGCTGTACCCGAGGGGGGGCCGCTCGGGCTCCCGCGTCCCGGCGATGGACCGGGCCCGCGCCGCGACGGCGGCGCCCGCCGCCAGAAGACCGAGAGCGAGGAGGAGGCGCGGTCTCATCGGGGAGGTCCGACCTTGTTGTAGCCGTCGAGGGCGGCGACCTTGTAGCACTCGGCGAAGGTCGGGTAGTTGAACACGGCGTTGACGAAGTAATCGATCGTGCCGTCGTGGGCCAGCACCGCCTGTCCGATGTGCACGAGCTCGGTGGCGTTGGTGCCGATGATATGGACGCCGAGAATCCTGCGGGTGTCGCGATGGAACAGGATCTTGAGGAGCCCGGAGTCGTCCCCGAGGATGGCGCCGCGCGCGATCTCGCGGTAGCGGGACACGCCGACCTCGTACGCGACCCCCGCGGCCGTCAGCTCCTCCTCGTTCTGGCCGACCATGGAGATTTCCGGCACCGAGTAAATGCCGTACGGAAAGAGGTGTGGCAGCGACCGGCTCGCGATGCCGAAGGCGTGGCACGCGGCCAGGCGTCCCTGCTCCATGGACGTCGACGCCAGCGCCGGGAAGCCGATGACGTCCCCCGCGGCGTAGATGTGCGGCCGGGAGGTCTGGAAGACCTCGTTGACCTTGAGGCGCCCCCGCTCGTCGGCCGCGAGCCCCGCGGCCTCCAGGTTCAGTTCCGCCGTGGCGCCGATGCGGCCGACCGAGTAGAGGATCACGTCGGAGACGATGAGCTTCCCCGACTTCAGCACGGTCACCGCGCGACGCGGCCCTTCGAGGCGAACCGAGGCGACCTCCTCGTTGAGCCGGAACGTACAGTCCATGTTGCGCATCTGGTAGGTCAGCGACTCGACGATCTCAGAGTCCACGAACTCCAGGAGACGCGGGCGCTTGTCGACGAGCGTCACCTCCACCCGCAGGGCGGCGAAGATCGAGGCGTACTCCGCGCCCACGACACCTGCGCCGACGACGGTCAGCGTGCGAGGCACCTCCTTCAGACCGAGAATATCCTCGGACGTGAGGATCGATTGTCCGTCGATCGGCACGCCCTGCGGCCGCGCGGCGGTGGTCCCCGTGGCGATCAGCACCTTGTCCGCCGTGACCCGCACCACCCCCCCTGACCCAGCGACTTCGAGCGTGTGCGGATCGAGAAAGCGGGCGGCCCCCCCGATCAGCACGATGCCGTTGCGCCGTATCTGGTCGCGGATCACGTCGACCTCCTTCTTGATGACGTGCTCGCACCGGTACAGGAGGTCCTCCATGGTGATCCGCTCCTTGACCGCGTAGGAGGCGCCGTACAGCCCGCGCATCTGGAAGCCGGTCAGGTAGAGGACGGCCTCCCGAAGGGTCTTCGAGGGGATCGTGCCGGTGTTGATGCAGACGCCGCCGACGACCTCGCGCCGCTCGCAGATCCCCACCGACTTCCCGAGCTTGGCGGCCTGCACCGCGGCGCGCTGGCCGGCGGGGCCGGTGCCGATCACGAACAGGTCGAATTTCTTTTCGCTGGCTGGCACGGGGGGATTCTGACCATTCCGGCCCAGCGAGGCAATAGGGAGGCCGGTCCTGGTCCTCCCGGGGTCTGGATGCCACGCGAACGGGTTCTAGCGGCGCTGATCGTGCGGGACGGACACGGTCGTGACGGCGGCGGCCGAGTTGCCGGACGCATCGGTCGCGCTGTAGGTGAGCGTGTAGGTGCGGCCGGGCCCGGCGCCGGCGCGTTCGGCGCGCAGGGAAACCGCGCGATCGTCGGTCCCTGTGCCCGCGCCCGACATCCAGGGCCCGGGGCGGCCGGTCCCGGGCTCGCTGCTTGCGACCCCGCTCAGGACGACGGCGGGGACCGGATCGCAGCGGTCGGAGACCTGGACTGCGACCGCAACGTCGGCGAGACGCCCGTCGGGCGGCCAGAGGATCGAGGGCGTCGCGGCGATCGTGATCGACGGCGGCAGGGTGTCGCGCACCTCGACCCGGACCGTGTCCGGCGCGCTCGAGACCTGCCCGTCGTCGACGACCAGGGTGACGATCGACGCGCCCAGGGGGAGCGTCACCTTCGGCCGGGGACCGGTGGCCTCACCGAACGCCCCGGTCCAACGGTACGAGAGCGCGTCACCGTCCGGGTCGGACGAAGCGCTGCCGTCCAGCGTGACCCCGGCGCCTTCCGGGCCCGCGCACTCGGCGATGAGATCGGGGCCGGCTTCAGCGGCCGGGGCGGCGTTCGACGCGCCGAACAGGACGATCTCCTCCGGTCCGGCGGTCGTCGACGCGGCCAGGGCGATCGTGCCGCGTCCGTCGGTGGCGAGACGACCGGGGTCGCGAAGGGCGGAGCGGAACGAAAGATAGGCACCGCCATCCGGCGACGGTCCGGAGGTCTCCGCCAGGACGTCCGGGTCGGAGCCCGAGCCTGGATCGGAGACGACGATCATCTCGGATCCGTCGAACAGCTCGATCCCGTACCCCACTCTCCCCTGATCGAGGACAGCGAGCAGCGGCAGGACAGACAGGACGAATCCGCGATCGAGGATCGGGTCGAAGCGCGCGGCGAGGCGCGCGGCGGGGCCCGGACCGGTGACGAAGTCCGCGAAATCGAACTCCTCGCTGTAGATCGCCTGGAAGGCGATCCTCCCCGCCTGATCCGAGTCGAACGCCTGCAGCTCGAACGGGCTCAGCCTGCCTCCCTCGACCTCGTCCCCCGACCCCAGCACCCGCTCCGGGACGCCGCCGCCCGACGGCGTCAGGTTCTCTGCGTAGAGCGCCGACTCGCCCGATGCGATCTGGGCCCCGAAGAGAAGGCGGCCTCCGTCGTCGAGCACCGGCGGCACCGGCTTTCCTGTGAACAGCGAGCCGGTGAAGGCGGTCGTGATGGTTCCTCCGCCCGGGACCGGGTCCCCCGGCCCCGCGATCCGGAACAGCGCCGTGCCGTCGTATCCCATCAGGATCGACGTGCCGTCCGGTTGCGCCACCGGCACGGCGATCTGCCCGAGGAGGTTCAGACGCGACGGGGCCCCCTTGACGCGATCCCCGGACCCCGGTGCGACCGCCAGCGCGGCCCCCGGCGGGAGGAGCTCCGTGTCGACGATCCGCCGCACCGGACCACCGTCGATCGAGCCGTAGAACAGGGACATTGCCGGGGGACGGGACGGATCGAACGCCTCGCCGAGGAAGGCGAAGGTTCCGCCGTCGTTGATCGAAGCGTAGGCGAACCGGTCGCCCACGAAGCGGCCGCCATCCTCCGCCGCGTCCCCGTCCATGGCCAGGAGGCGGATCGTCCCCGAACGATCGCGCGCGAACAGGCCGCGCCGTCCGGTGGTGACCCGCGCGTCGAAGATCATCAGGCCCCCGGGCGCGAGCGACGGTCCGCCCCCTCCGAGCGGGACCCGCTGATCGAGGAACGACACGAACCGCGGCCCGGGAATGGGATCGTCGCTCCCCACCTCGAGCGCCGTGACCCCGCCTCCGACCGAGAAGATCCCCGCGGCGGCGGTGGCCGAGGCCGCGACGTGGAGGATCCCGTCCATCCCGCGTGCCGCGGCGGCGCCGGAGGCCGGCTCGGACTCGAGCCCGGTGAAGGTCCCCGACGGGCCCGCCGGCATTCCCTGCTCGACCAGTATCGAGGGGATGCCGTTGGACAGGTAGAACCCCTTCCTTCCGTTCGAACGCACGCCCCCGAACAGCACCCGGCCGGCCGCGTCGATCGCGGGGTGGAACTCGGTGATCTCCGTGAATCTTCCGCCCCCCGGCGCCAACGAGCCGGGGCCCGCGACCAGGAACGAGAAGCCCCCCCCGGTGCTGTAGACCCGGACCGTTCCGCGATCGACCAGAAGAAAGGCGACCAGTCCGGTATCGTTGATCGCCGGCGGATTCGTCGTCAGGACCGGCGACAGCGATCCGGACGGGGAAGCGAAGAGGGACAGGAGGATCGGCGTCTCTCCCGGGGCCACCGTGCACACGACCCCCTCCCCCGTGAGGAGCGACGCCGTGAACGCGATGCGGCCCGAGGCGTTCACCGCCGGGGCCGCGAAGGGGGCCACGAACTCACCCCCCCCGAGCGGGTCGCCGGTCTCGATGACGATCTGCGGGGCGGCGCCGACCGGAAACCTGACGATCGCCCCCGGTACCTCGAGGAAACGGATCGACGCGATGACCGCCCCGCCGGAATCCACCACCGGAGGGTCCATGAATCCGACGGTCGCAGGGCCGTCCCGCAGCTCCAGGACGTCCTGGGCCGCCACCACCTCCTCGGGCAGCCCGCCGCCGGGTCCGATCCGGAAGATCGCCTCGCGTCGATCGGGGAGGAGCGCCAGGAACGCGATCGTCCCATCGGCCCCCGCCGAGACGGCCCGGAGCGAGGCGATCGTTCTCCCCGAGGCGCCCGCGTCGCCGGCGTGCGCCAGGATGCGCAGCTCGCCGGCGCGCTTCTCGAACAGGGCGCTGCCGGCCGCGTCGATGAACAGGAGGGCGTCCGGCGTCATGGCGATACTGTCGAACCGGGCACCTACGCCGATCGCCACGGGGGCGGGGTCGCCGGAGCGGACCGCCACCCGCGCCCCGGGACCTCCGGCCCCGAAGGCCGTCCCGCCGCCGGCGGAGGCGGACAGGGCGAGGCAGAGAGCCAGGGCGATCGGCAGGAGACGGGCGATCCGGCGTTGATCCGTATTCATAAGGATGGAGCCCGGAAGTATACGGCGAGCCGGGTGGAGATCGAGGGAAATCAGCCGTGGACTGCGATTCCGTGGGAGTGCGGCTCCGTCCCGTCAGCGCAGCTCCCGCCGCGCCGCGATAGACGGCAGGTCCAGCGGAGTGTTCAGGTTGAGCAGGATCCCGGAATCGTCCCAGGGAAGATGCATGACGCGCGCCGGGGTCCTGCGCACGACCGCCTTCAGCCCGTGCGTCTCCTCGCTGATCCCCATCAGCTCGGCGAACAGCGAGCCCCGGAACAGCGGCGGGTGGCCGGGGCGCCCGTGGAAGGCCGGCACGATGATGCTGCGCCTTCCCGCCGCGTCGCACTTCTCCCACTCGGTCTCGGCGGTGCTCAGGAGCGCGTTCAGGAGTTCCACGTCCAGCGGCTGATCGACCGAGGCCACGAGGATCCCGTCGGGCGGCGTGGCCACGGCCGCCAGGCCGGCCTGGATCGAGGCGGACTTCCCCTCGCGGTAGAGCGGGTTGTAAACGGGGCGGGCCTTCCAGCCGGGCCGCATCGGCGAGCGCACCAGCGGCAGCAGGAGCTCCGCCCCCTTGCCCAGGACGACGAAGCACTCGTTCACACGGCTCTTCTGGACCTGCTGGATCTGATGCGACAGGAGGGGTTGACCGCGCCATTCCAGGAGCGCCTTCGGGGTCCCCATGCGCTCCGACTCGCCGGCGGCGAGAAGAAGTGCGACCACGTCCATCGGGACGTCCCTCCGGGTACAGGACCGGTCGCGGATTCTGGCGGGCGCGACCGGCCTCGATCGATTCTCCTAGGTGGCAGGGGCTGCGGCGGCTTCGTTCCCCTCCGGACTGCGGTTGACGTCGATCTCCTCGCTGTACGGCACCAGCGTCACCTCGGGCGCCACGTCCCAGGCCTCTTCGAAGTTGTACATGGTGATCGCCTCCCACGGACAGACTTCCGCGCACAGGGCGCAGCCGATGCACTTGTCATACTCGATGATCGCAAGATTGTTCGGCGCATCCGGGCTCGACACGTACCGGATGGCGTCCACCACCGCGTCCTTGACCGTCACCGTCTCGCAGAAGGCCACGCAGGCGGGAGAGTTGGCGCAGCCGGAGCAGGAGTTCTGGTCGATGACCGCCAGACGCTTCGGCGGCTTCTTCAGGAACTTGTTCTTGTAGTCGGCCGGCGCCGGCATGCTCGTCCTCCGCGGCAGGTCTCGATCCTCTCACATCGACCCGGGGGGTTCAAGGGCTCGAGCTTCAAACGCGCTTGTCCAATGGCACGTACGGCCGCTCCGGCGGGCCGATGTACTCCTCGAGCGGCCGGATGAGCCGGTTGTCGGTGTGCTGCTCGATGACGTGGGCGATCCAGCCGGGGGCGCGGCTGCAGGCGAAGATGGGCGTGAACAGATCCATCTCGAACCCGAGCATGAAGTAGACCGACGCGGCGTAGAAGTCGACGTTCGGGTTGAGATTCTTCAGCTCCTTGCAGGTCTTCTCGATGACCGCCGACATCTGGAACCACTTCTCCTGTCCCACCGCCTTGCCGAGCTTCTCGGAGAGCGAGCGCAGGTGCAGGGCGCGCGGGTCGATGGTGCGGTAGACCCGGTGTCCGAAGCCGGGGATCTTCTTCTTCTGCAGGAGCTCCATGCGCACGAACTCGGCCGCCTTCTCCACCTCGCCTATGGTGCGCAGCATGACCATCACGTCGTGGTTGGCCCCGCCGTGCAGCGGCCCCTTGAGCGTGCCGACGGCCGAGGTGACCGCGGCGTGCAGGTCGGCCAGCGTTCCGGCGGTGACGCGCGCGGCGAAGGTCGAGGCGTTGAGGCCATGGTCCATCTGCAGAATCATGGCGACGTCCAGGGCGCGCGTGGCGAGGGGCTCCGGCCTGGTGCCGTGCAGCATCGCCAGGTAATTCGCCGCGTGACCGAGACCCGGGTCGGGTGGGATGGGGTCCTTCCCCTTGCGCAGCCTGTCATGGGCCGTGACGAGGGTCGGCATCTGCGCCGTCAGGCGGATCCCCTTTCGAAGGTTCGCCTCGCGGGTCGAGTCGTGCACGTCCGGGTCGTGGATCGCCAGGACCGACACCACCGTGCGCATCATGTCCATCGGCGAGGCGTCCCTGGCGAAGGTCTTCAAGAGATCGAGGGCGTCCGGGTGAAGGGCGCGCTGCGAGGACAGGTCCTTGCGCGTCTGCTCGAGCTGGGCGCGGGTCGGCAGCTCGCCGTACCACAGGAGATGCACGACCTCTTCGAACGTCGAGCTCTCGGCCAGGTCGTGGATGGAGTAGCCGCGGTAGCCGAGACGTCCCTTCTCGCCGTCGATGAGACTCAGCCCCGTGCGCGCCGCGACGACCCCTTCGAGTCCTTCCTTGGCAAACATGCGTCTCCCTTCGCCCTGCCCGACATTATAAGGTCCGCGCGGCCGCCGGCGTAGGGCGATCTTCGATTCAGGGGGCGTCCGGGTTGCCGCGGCGGGGGGCGTTGGGGGAAGATACGGACTTCCCGTTCCGCGGCGGAGACTCCGGCATGACGGACGAGGTGGATTTCCAGAAGGAAGGCCTGGGACCCCAGGACCTGCGCGAGGCGAGGCCGCGCGTGGCGAAGAACGCGCGTGTGACGCCGTTGCTCGTGTCCGAGGAACTGTCGGAGCGCTTTGGACACAAGGTGGCCTACAAGTGCGAGAGTCTGCAGTCGGGCGGGGCATTCAAGATGCGCGGCGCGACCAACTTCATCGCGCGCCTGTCGCCCGCCGGTCGCGAACGGGGCGTCCTGACGTACTCCTCGGGGAACCACGGGATCGCCGTGGCGCTCGCCGCGCGCCGGGCGGGGACGAAGGCGGTCGTGGTGATGCCGGAGACCGCACCCCTCCTGAAGCTCGAGCGGGTGCGGTCGCTCGGGGCCGAGGTGCACCGGGTCGGGACGACGTCGATCGAGCGCAAGGAGCGGGCCGAGGCGCTCGAGAAGGAGCGCGGTCTGACGATGGTGCCCCCGTTCGATCATCCCTGGATCATCGCCGGGCAGTCGACCTGCGGCGTGGAGATCCTGGAGCAGATGCCTGATGTCGGCACCGTCCTGGTACCGGTCGGCGGAGGGGGGCTCGTGTCCGGAGTGGCCCTCGCCTGCGCCTATCACCGCTCCGGCATCCGGGTGATCGGAGTGGAGCCCCAGGGAGCGGCCAAGATGTCGACGTCGCTGCGGGCCGGGGCGCCGGAGACCCTCCGGGGCGTGCGCTCCATCGCCGACGGCCTGCTCCCCTCACGCCCGGGCGACCTGACCTTCGCCGTCTGCCGCGCCTTCGTGTCGGACGTCGTGACGGTCCCGGACGAAGCGATCAAGGAGGCCGCGGCGTTTCTTCTCAGGACGGAGCACCTCCTGGTCGAATGGAGCGGTGCCGTCGGGGTCGCCGCCCTGATGTCCGGGGCGGCCCGGACCTACGACGTCCCGACGGTCCTGGTCTTGAGCGGCGGCAACGTCGACCCGACCCTGCTCCTGGGACTTCCGGGCCAGGATTGAGCCCCGGCGCCGCCGGGCTTCCCGATCGTCTAGACGCCGGGGCGCGGCCGTGCGTATTAACACCATCGCGCGGGCGATCGGGAACCGGCGCGTGCTAGACTGACTGCCCTTTTGCGGAGGTGTCCGCGGGATGGATCGATCGAGCCAGTCGAAAAATGACTCCGGCTTCACCCTCATCGAGCTCCTGATCGTCGTGGCGATCATCGGGCTCATCGCCGCCATCGCCATCCCCAATCTCCGGAACGCGATGAACAAGGCCAAGCAGAGCCGGACCCTCGCCGACATCAAGACGATCGGGAACGCCCTCGAGTCCTACGCCGTGGACAACAACACCTATCCCAAGAGTCTCACCGACGCGAACGCCCAGGTCCTCAGCGGCTACGTCTCGCTTTACTTGAAGACGGTCCCGCCCGGGGACGGCTGGAGCAACTCCTGGCACATCGATACGAACTCCGCCGGCACCGTCTACACGATCACCAGCTACGGGGCCGACGGAGTCTCCGGCACGAGTCCGGGCGGCGCCACGGCCAACTTCAACTGCGACATCATCTTCACCAACAACTCGTTCTACCAGTGGCCCGGGGGCGCGCAGCAGTAGTCAGCGCTCCCTGGTCCGGGGTCTGTGGCTCATGAGCAGGGCCATGGTGTCCCTGTCGAGCCGCCCGTCCGGTCGCAGGAAGTGATCGCGCTGGAAGCTTCGGGTGGCCGCGCGCGTCGGCTCGTCCCACTCTCCGGCCTTGTGTCCCTTCTCCTCGAGATACTTGAGCGCCACCAGGGCCGCCTGCGCATCCTGGATGGCCTCCGGGGAGGTGTACACGAAACCTGGAAAGCGGCCGCGCTCGCCCGCCGCGACCGTCGGGATGAACAGCGCGACGACCAGAAGCGCGGGGCCCACAACAGTCAGGAGTCTTCTCATGGAAACATTCTAACCCGGAGGAGGTTCACTTGCCCGTCCGCGGGGCTTCGCGGTAAGGTTCGCGGTGTCCGCGGCCGGCTCTCCCGGCCGGCCGGGGGCGGAGGAGCAGACCGTGGAGCGCCTGGGGTTCGCCGTTCATCCGGAAGACAAGGAACCGCCGGCCGAGGTCATCCAGCTGGCCGGGCAGATCGAAAAGGACGGAGGGAGCGCCCTGGCCGTCTACCGAGAGCCGGTCGGCGGGCACTGGCAGATCTTCGCCCTGCTGCCGCGCGACAAGGTCCAGCCGACCCCCTACCAGCGCGATCTCTCGAAGGCGCACGCCGAGCGGCTGCTGAAGGTGATCAAGAAGATCGATCGCTTCGTCGACCCGGTCGTCGCGGTCCGCGCGGACGGCGGGTACTGGACGCCCAACGGGAACCACCGGCGGCACGTCCTCGAGAAGCTGAAGGCCGCGTTCGTGCCTGCGATCGTCATCCCGGAGACGCAGGTCGCCTTCCAGATCCTGGCCCTCAACACGGAGAAGGCGCACAACCTCAAGGAAAAGTCGCTCGAGGTCATCCGGATGTACCGCGGTCTGATCGAGCGGGGGGAGAAGCGCGACGAGGAGGCATTCGCCTTCCAGTTCGAAGAGCCCTACTTCCTGACGCTCGGTCTCCTGTACGAGAAGCACCCGCGTTTCGCGGGCGGCGCCTTCTCTCCGATCCTGAGGAGGGTCGACCGGTTCCTGAAGTCCTCCCTGAAGAGCTCCTACGGCACGCGCCAGGAGCGGGCGGCGCGGGTCGAGACGGCAGACGCCCGTCTCAAGGAGATCGTCGACAGGCTGAAACGGCGCGGGATCAACCACCCGTTCGTGAAGAACTTCGTCCTGGCGCGCTGCAATCCCCTCGGCCGCGCCCGCAAGACGCTGCCGGGCTTCGATCAGACGATGGACAGGCTCATCGCGGCGCTTCAGGCCTTCGACGCCGGGAAGATCCGGCAGGAGGACATCGCCCGCTCGGCGGTGTTCGCCGCCCCGCCTCCGGCCTGACTACTTCCCGGTCTTCTTGGCGGCCGGCGCCGTGTCTTTGGACGCGGTGTCGATGGTGATCATGAAGCCGTTCGTGCCCTTGTACTCGAACGGCTTGTTGCCGACCCGGTAGGCCTCGACCGTGTTCGGCATCATCACGAAGCCGTCATTGCGCGGAACGCCCCAGTACTTGAGGTTCTTGATCACCACCGGCTCATCGGTCATCCCGGCGAAGCGCTTGAGCGCCACCTCCGCCGTCTTGCCGCCGTCCAGGAGGGCGCGAGCCTCGTCCTTGCCCGCCGTCCAGGTCATGTCCCCCTCGGCCGTGGTCAGCGAGTTCCACTTCACCGGGTAGACCGAACCGAGGATCGTGGCGATGGCGTCGCGCTGCTCCTTGGAGGTCGCCCGGTCGAAGGTGACGATCGCCCAGTCCATCATCCCCTGGGAGAAATCGCCCCCCAGATCCCCGGACACCCAGAACTTGGCGTTGTCGAGCTTCACGCTCCCGAAGCTCCCGCGGTTGACCTTGAACGCGTTGTTGAACCGGCAGTAGTGCCCTCCCTCGCCATGACTCCCGTGCTCGCCGGAAGGTGAAGTGTTGAAGTAGCACTGGCAGAACATCGGGCAGGAGCAGGCCTCGATGATCGTGGCGTTCATGTTCCAGGAGGGCGCTACCCCTCCGCTCGCGGGCGCGCCCGCGGACACGATGGCGGTCGAAAAGACAACGGCGGCAATTCCAAGAGCGAGTCTCTTCATGGCGG